>CAZHFS010000018.1:0-19196 GCA_964531885.1 uncultured Propionivibrio sp. | reverse complement strand
AACTATCTGTTCCGAACCTGGACGGCGCCCGATGCCATCATCGACTACCTCGTGTTCGCGCGAAATTTTATCGCCGATTGCGAGGAGCGGTATGGTGCCGATGAAGTTGAGCACCTGCTGGACAGTTGTCACGCCCTGCTTAATGTCGGCGTAGACCGCTACAAGCGCTCGCCAAAATTGTCTTTGGCAACCGAACGCGCTCGCCAGAAAGAACGCGAGGCCTACCTGCAGTCCCAAGTTAATGAATTATGGCGCATGCTGCCAAGTGAAAAGCAGCAAGGGGCACACAAGGCGCGTAAACGTTTTCCTGAGGAGCCGGAAGAAAACCTGCTCTATTTCATCGAGAAAAATGCGCCTTTGCTCGAGCCCTGGCAGAGGGAGGTGATCCGTATCGTGCGCAAGGTCGGGCAGTATTTCCATCCGCAAAGACAGACCCAACTGATGAACGAAGGCTGGGCATGTTTTTGGCATTACACGTTGTTGAATACGCTGTACGACGAGGGGCGGCTCTCGGACGGGTTTATGCTCGAATTTCTGCAATCGCACACCAACGTCGTCTATCAACCGGCCTACAACACCCCCTATTACAATGGAATTAATCCTTATGCGCTTGGTTATGCGATGTGGCGCGATTTGAAACGCATCTGTACCGTACCAACCGAGGAAGATCGTTACTGGTTTCCTGACATTGTCGGCAGTGATTGGCGAAGCACCTTTGAATTTGCCATGCGTAATTTCAAGGATGAGAGCTTCGTCGGCCAATACCTCTCCCCACAGTTAATGCGTGAATTCAGGCTGTTTGCTGTCCTGGACGATGACCGGCAGAGCAAGCTCAAGGTCGAGGCCATTCATGACGAAGAGGGATATCGCACGGTCCGTAGCCTGCTATCAGACCAGTACAACCTTGGGAGCCGGGAGCCCAACATTCAGGTTTGGAACGCAGACCTCCATGGAGACAGGGCGCTAACCTTGCGTCATTACGTTTATAACCGGCGTCCGCTGGCGGATAATCGAGATGACTTGCTACGTCATGTCGCTGTTCTCTGGGGGTTTCCTGTCCGTCTTGAAGAAGAGGATGAGCACGGGCAAGTGCGCCTTGTCTCCGAAATTCATGTCGATCGTCGGCGGACTAATCAATAAAGAGAGTCCGCCGACCGAACGGTCAAGGACTACTAGCCGCTGTTGCGCAAGCCTGCAGCGATACCGTTAATCGACATGTGGATACCACGTTGGATACGCTCATCGCTTTCTCCGGCACGGTGCCGCCGTAGTAGCTCGACTTGCAGATGATTGAGAGGATCCATGTACGGGAAACGGTTGCGGATCGATCGGCGTAGCAAGGGGTTGTCGGCCAGCAACTCGTCCTGCTGTACGATGGTCAGCAGATGTGTGCGGGTCAATTCGAATTCATCCTTGATCCGGCTAAACACGGTGTCACGAAGCACAGGGTCGGTGACCAATTGGGCGTAGCGTGCGGCGATCGTCAAATCCGCCTTGGACATGACCATATCCATATTCGAGAGCAGGGTGCGGAAAAACGGCCAAGTGATGGCCATTCGCCGCAATTGTTCGAGGCCGGCGGGGTTTTCGATCAGCCATTGACGAACCGCCGAACCGAAGCCGTACCAGCCCGGGAGCATCAAGCGGCACTGCGCCCAGCTAAATACCCAAGGAATGGCACGCAGGTCTTCGATGCGCTCAGAGGGTTTGCGGGAGGCTGGCCGACTGCCGATGTTAAGCCCAGCGATCTCGGCAATCGGTGTTGTGTCGCGAAAATAACGTACAAACCCCGGAGTCTCGTAGACCAGTTGGCGGTAGGCCTGAAAGGCGAGTTCGGAGAGCCGTTCCATGGCTGCCCGATCGCTTTGTGGCTCAGTCCCTTCTTCAAGGTCTAGCAGAGTAGCTTCCAGTGTCGCGGCGGCCAATATTTCAAGATTACGGCGTCCAACTTCGGGTGTTGCGTATTTAGACGAAATCACTTCCCCCTGTTCAGTGATCCGGATCTGGCCGGAGACAGCACCTGCCGGTTGCGCAAGGATGGCGTGATAGCTCTTACCACCACCTCGTCCGACTGAGCCGCCGCGGCCATGGAAGAGCCTCAGACGAACACCGGCGTTGGCAAAAACACGGGCTAACTCGATTTCGGCTTTATAGAGTTCCCAGCCTGAGGTCAAAAAACCACCGTCCTTATTGCTATCGGAGTAGCCAAGCATCACCTCGTGCTCGTTGCCGCGCGCGGCAACGAGCTTGCGGTAAGTCGGCAGGGCAAAGATCTGCTGCATGACCTCTGCGCTGTTGCGCAGATCAGCAATGGTTTCAAAGAGCGGGATGATATTGAGATCGAGCTCAGGTTCGCCCTCAGCGTTGCGCGGACGAAGTAGTCCGGCTTCCTTGAGCAGGAGGGCAACTTCAAGGAGGTCAGAAACGCCGTCCGTCTTGGAAATGATCGCGTTCGGGAGCGAGGCGCTACCGTAACGTTGCCGTAGTTCACGAGTTGCGAAGAAGATCGCCAATTCGCCAGTGCTTTCCTCGGAGTAGGACAAATAGGGCGAATAGAGTGGTCGTGGCGAACTAATTTCTTCGATGAGCAGGTTTACCCGTGCTGTTTCCTCGAGCGCCACATAGTCGTTTAGCGGCAAACGTCCGGCGCGTTCAAGCAGCTCCCCGACCGTTCGTGCGTGCACATCGGAGTTCTGGCGCAGATCGAGTGGTGCCAGATGGAAACCGAAAATCTGCACTGCGCGGCGCAAGCGGCGCAAGCGTCCGTCCGCGATCAGCTTGGCGCCATGGCGATGCAGTGAGTCTGAGAGCACGTCAAGGTCAGCCCGAAGTTCTTCCGAAGAAGAATAGGGCAGAGCATCGCCCACCGCATGACGCAGCGATTCATGATGGTCAAGCGCTTTAGTCGTTGCCGCCAGCCGTGCGTAAATACCGGTCAGGGCACGGCGGAATGGTTCGTCGGTACGGTGAGGGGAGTTGTCCGGTGAGCAGGCCGCAAGCGCTTCAAGTTCAGGTGTAATGTCGAGCAGCAGGCGCGAAAGAGGTAATTCTCCGCCCAGAGTGTGGATTTCCTCAAGATAGAAATCGAGCACGGCAGTTGATTGTAGTCGCAGTGCAGTTCGCAGAATATCGGCCGTGACGAAGGGGTTGCCGTCGCGGTCGCCGCCTATCCAGCTTCCGATCCGGAAAAACGGAGGCAACTCCCATTTTGTTTCCGGAAAACGGCGTGCCAGATGGTCGTGCAGTTGTCCGTAAAGGCGCGGGAGTTCCCGGAAGAAGGTGTCGTCGAAATAACTAATCCCGTTGCGAATTTCGTCAACCACGGCGAGTCGGTTAGGGCGCAGCATGCGGGTTCGCCACAAGCGCAGTACGGCGCTGCGCAGTTCAGTGTCGTTATCATTGCGCTCTTCAGGCGTCAAAGCGTGGCGGTCGCGGCGATCCAGCAGATCAGCGATTTCGTGGTGGCACTGGAGAATGCATTTACGCGATATTTCTGTAGGATGCGCTGTCAATACTGGCGAAACTAAGGCGGTGGCAAAGAAATCACGCACGTTGTCCGGGGGTACCCCAGCTGCCTCGATCCGGTCGAGGGCATGCCGCACGCTACCTTCCTGAGCACCATCGTCGACCTGAGCGCGCTGACGTTGCTGGCGGATGTGGTGCTGGTCCTCGGCAATGTTGGCGAGGTGCAGAAAGTAGCTGAAGGCACGTACTACCGAGATCATGGTGTCGCGCGGCAGAGTGTCGAGCAATTCATCAAGCGCTTCACGGCGCAACGCAGGACTGGAATCAGCCTCGGTTGATGTCTCCTGACTGAGGTGTATCGACGTTTGGCGAATGCGTTCAATAACGGCGTAAACATCATCGCCTTCCTGTTCGCGCACCGTTTCACCAAGCATTCTGCCAAAGAGGCGGATGTCGTCGCGCAAAGGCAGGTCGTTATCGAGGGTGTTGGGATCCATATGTTCTCCGTGCTGCATTATTGTCGATTGTCAGAATTGCACAATCCTAATGGCGGCAGAACAAAAAACAAAGCAAAAAATGACCGCAGAGAAAATAGGGAAGGGATCAGCCTAATAGCAAGAACCTGGCGTTTCTGGATGCGCCAGGACATAGCCGACTCCTTCCCTGGAACCCGCTACGTCAGCGGATATGCCGTGCGCTCTGTTCAATCGCCGTGCAAATTCTGCTGTAAACCTCGTCCATCGTACCCATGCCGTCGATCTTGATCACTCCATGTTGCTGTTCGTATTTCTCGATGACGGGTACGGTTTTCGTCTCGTGTTCCTTGAGTCTTTTGACGATCTGGGCTGCCGACTGATCATAGGATTTGCACCGTGACGTCTGGCGCCGCTCATCCAGTCGAGTGATCAATTCGAGCATGGGTGTTTCGATGTCGATAATGCAGGAAACGCCGGACCCGTGTTTGCGCAGCAAACCATCAAGGATGTAGGACTGAACAAGTGTTCTTGGGTAGCCCTTGAAGATGAAGCCCTTGACGTTTGGCGACTCGGACAGTCGCTTCTCAATTAATTGCACCACGATCTCGTCGGGGACCAACTCACCTTTCTCGACTTGAGCGGCAATGCGTAATCCGAGTTCGCTCTGGTTGGCGATTTCCTGCTCGAGCATGGCGCCGGTGTCGACATTTTCAAGGCCATACTGCTGGGCCAGTGCTTTCCCCTGTGACCCCCGGCCTGAGCCGGGATAGCCGAACAAGACCACGTTGAACAGTTGCTTGCGCATTTCTTCCTTGAGGATGCCTCGAATCGACTCTGTCACCTCCTCAATGCTGCGTGAACCGTCAAGCTCTCGGTAAATGCCTTTGTCTTTGTAGAACTGGAGAACGGGGAGGGTTTTTTCCTTGTACTCCTTGAGTCGATTGCGAATCACCGTCTCGTTGTCATCGCTTCTGCCCGAAATCTTGCCCCGATTGAGAAGACGAGCCACGGACTCTTCTTCGGACAATTCCAGGCTGATCAGGCAATTGAGCGAAGTGTTCAACTTGAGCATCAATCCTTCAAGGATGTAGGACTGGATGTAGGTTCGGGGAAAACCGTCGAAAAGAAAGCCGTTGCAGTTCGGATTGTCGGTTATGGTTTGTTCAATAATCTGCACGATAATTTCATCGGAAACGAGCCCCCCCGCAGCGATGATGCTTTGTGCCTCCAACCCCAGGCGAGATTTGTTGGCGATTTCTCGGCGCAACAGGTCACCCGTCGATACGTGATAGAGGTTGTATTCCTTGACCAGAAACTCGGATTGCGTCCCCTTACCTGCACCAGGGGGACCAAAGAGCGCGATATTGAGCATGTTTTTTACCTTGGTTCGTTGATAAAAAAAGGGTCTCCGGTATCAGCGTCTTGACCGAAAAACCATGTCGCGAGTATAGCTAGCCAGAACCAGCCACCTCGTTGTTGGTCTTTATGAAAAGCAGAGTTTTTTTTGATCGACACGGCCGCCAATCTGATTGCGCGCAGCCATCAGTCCGCTGCGCAGACGCATTGGAGATAAGCCGGCTTTGCGCCGGTCTTTAGACTGGAAGGAAAGCTCGACAGCCCATATGTCCGCTGTCGGTGGAGGTTCAGGCCTGAAGTGAAGGTGCGTGACTGCTGCCAGGCCAGAGATATCCCCATCCAATGCCGCCACCGCGGGAGATTATCTCCATTGCATCAAGGTGTGGCAAGCGCGATGAGGGATGTGGGGTATTCCACAGGGGGAGTGGTTCGCCTTAAACCTTGGCGCGCATCAGGCGCGCTTTTTCGCGCTCCCAGTCGCGCTCTTTCTCGCTGTCACGCTTGTCATGCATCTTCTTACCTTTTGCAAGGCCAATCTCAGCCTTGATCCGACCGCGTTGATAGTGAAGATCCAGCGGCATGAGCGTATAGCCTGCTCGCTCAACCTGTCCGATCAGGCGATTGATCTGCTGCGAGTGAAGGAGCAGCTTACGGGTGCGGATGGGATCAGGTTTGACATGCGTTGATGCTTCGGGCAATGGGGTGATGTGCATACCGAAGATAAACAACTCACCGCCTCGAATCAGGATGTAGGATTCCTTGATGTTGGCACGCCCTGCACGGATTGATTTGACTTCCCAGCCTTCAAGCGCAAGCCCGGCCTCGAATTTTTCTTCGATGAAATAGTCGTGAAAGGCTTTTTTATTGGAAATGATGCTCATCGCGTTCGGGTCATGGCCGACGAAGGTCGGTTGCAGAGTGCTAAAATGAGCCATTCTACAGGATTCATAAGGATTGGCTGCAGATGGCCGTTGTTGAAAAATCCGTGTTGATCGAGCGCTCTGCCCAGCAGATGTTCGACCTTGTCGAGGCAATCGAGGAATACCCGCGCTTTCTTCCCTGGTGTGCGAGAACCGTGGTTGATTACCGTGACACAACACGCACTGTTGCCACATTACACATTAATTACCTTAGTGTGCGATCCCATTTTACGACCGAGAACAGCAAGGATTATCCACGCTCGATGATCATCAAGCTCGTCGATGGTCCGTTCAGGCGGCTGGAAGGTGCCTGGCATTTCAAGCCTTTGACTGAAGATGCCTGCAAAATCGAGTTTGCTCTGGCTTACGATTTTTCAAGCAAGGTCTTTGAAAAAGCCATCGGACCGGTTTTCGGGCAAATAACGGATTCATTTGTTGATGCTTTTGTGCGTCGTGCCGATGCAATTTATGGAGCAACGCCGCATGGCTGATCACATTACTATTGAAGTGACGTATCCCTTGCCCGGCAAGCAGGATGTTTATCGTTTGAGTGTTCCGCAGGGCAGCACGGTTCGAGACGGGATTGTGGCGAGTGGAATTCTGGACAAGTACCCTGAGATCGATCTGGAAAAGAACAAGATCGGTGTCTTTGCCAAACTCGTCAAACTGGACAATCCCTTGCGCGACAGGGATCGGATCGAGATTTATCGTCCCTTGATTGCCGACCCGAAGGCAGTACGCAAACAACGCGCGGCGGAAGGCAAAGTGATGAAGAAAGGCGCGGGCGAACTATCCGCAGAAGAGTAAGTCAGCCCAGAGCCCGCCAGAGACTGACTCTTGTCTGACGACTTGTCTGTGCTTGTCTCTAAATACCAGAGAAGCGCAAAAGAATACTGTGTGGGCGAATCGCGGCGTCGCCTGATGCTCGCTTCCGCATCTGTCGTCCTGATGTGTTCAGTTCGTTAAACGCCGGACGACTTGCACTTCATCTCTCTCGCTGGTTTCTTGGGGGCTTTGATGGCGCAAGGTCATTTGTTGGGGCAGGGGGCTTGGTCGTTTATTTGCACTGGGTCTGTATCGCTTGCCTTGTTTTTGTGATTTCCTGCTCGCGCTGATTATCGTCAAGGTAACTGCGCTCGCCTTGTTCGTCTCGTAACGCAACCCGCTCTCCGGATTCAAGCAACTGCAGATAGCGCTTGTTGTTGGCGCAGCCCTCTTTAAGCTCTGCGGCCTGCTGTTGCTCCACGCGTTTTTTCTCAGAGGCTTCTTGTGACTCCTTTTGGCGCTTGCGGAATTCAAGTTCGCGATCAGCAGTGCTCTTTGGCGTTTTCGTCTCCTGCGGTTTGGCTTCTGGCTCCTGTTCATTCTCTGACAAAACCGGAGCAGGCCGAGTTGGGAGCATTTTCCCAGGGGGAGGCTTGTCCGAAAAAACTGTTTTGCCACTAGCGTCTTTCCATTGGTAGACCTGTGCCTCTGCGGTCGAGGCAAACAAGAGCGTCGTAATGAGGCCAGCAATAAAGCTTGAGATCGATTTTGTTTGCATTGGGCTAAGTCCCGGGAATTCTTGGAATGGCGGCACTACTGTATAATACGATTTTGTGACCTTGGATTATAGCCATGCGTTTAATTCAAAGGGCCCTGACGTTCGATGACGTCCTTCTGGTGCCAGCCCATTCCGCCGTTCTGCCTCGAGATGTCAGCCTGCGTACGCAACTGACCCGCAATATCACCATCAATATCCCGCTTGTATCCGCCGCAATGGATACAGTCACCGAGAGCCGCTTGGCTATTGCGATGGCTCAAGAAGGCGGGATCGGTATTGTGCACAAAAACCTAAGCCCCAAAGCGCAAGCCTCTGAAGTGGCCAAGGTCAAGCGTTTTGAAGCCGGCATCCTCAAGGATCCGATTACCGTTTCACCTGAAATGAGTGCACACGACGTATTGGAAATGTCGCGTCAGCTCAAATTTTCTGGCTTCCCGGTTATCGAAAACGGGGTTGTCGTCGGTATCGTCACCAACCGGGACCTCCGCTTCGAAACCAACCTTGATCAACCGGTACGCAACATCATGACCCCCCGCGACCGTCTGGTGACGGTCAAGGAAGGGGCAACCATTGAAGAAGGCAAGGCGCTGATTCATAAACATCGCCTTGAACGCGTCCTGGTCGTGAATGACGCCTTCGAGTTACGCGGCTTGATTACTGTCAAAGACATCATCAAGACGACGGAACATCCGCTGGCCAGCAAGGATGCTACGGGCCGTTTGCGCGTCGGAGCGGCAATTGGAGTCGGCGCAGGAACCGAAGAGCGCGCTGAACTCCTCGTGGAAGCGGGAGTTGACGTCATCGTTGTGGATACAGCTCACGGCCACTCGCAAGGGGTGCTTGACCGAGTGCGGTGGGTCAAGAGAAATTTCCCGCATGTCGAAGTGATTGGCGGCAACATTGCTACCGGCAATGCGGCACTGGCCTTGCTCGATCACGGCGCGGATGCCGTCAAAGTCGGCATCGGGCCAGGCTCGATCTGTACTACCCGCATCGTTGCCGGTGTCGGTGTGCCACAGATCACTGCCATCAAGAATGTTGCCGAAGCACTGAAGGGAACTGGCGTTCCGATGATTGCCGACGGCGGCATACGTTACTCTGGCGACATCTGCAAGGCGATCGCTGCTGGTGGCAATACCGTGATGCTTGGCGGGCTGTTCGCCGGCACGGAAGAAGCGCCGGGAGAAGTCGAACTCTTTCAGGGGCGCTCGTACAAGTCGTATCGCGGCATGGGTTCAATTGGTGCGATGTCGGCCGGGGCCGCGGATCGTTACTTCCAGGATGGTTCGGCGAACGTCGACAAACTCGTGCCTGAGGGTATCGAAGGCCGCGTTCCTTACAAGGGCTCGGTGCTGGCCGTGATCCATCAGCTCATGGGCGGACTGCGCTCCTCGATGGGCTACCTTGGCTGTTCGACCATCGATTTTGTTCATGAACGGGCCGAGTTCGTTGAAATCACATCGGCTGGTGTGCGTGAGTCGCACGTCCATGATGTGCAGATCACCAAGGAAGCACCGAACTACCATATCGACTGATTCGGTCGATGCAGTTAAAGGGCGGCCCAGCAAGCCGCCCTTGTTACTTTTCCGCACCGTTCCTTCAGGCAGGTTGCCATGGCTCATCAAAAAATCCTCATCCTAGATTTCGGTTCCCAGGTCACACAATTGATCGCCCGCCGCGTCCGCGAGCAGCAGGTCTATTGCGAACTGCATCCCTTTGACGTCAGCGCCGACTTCATTCGTGCCTATAACCCACAGGGCATCATTCTCTCGGGCGGGCCGAATTCAGTTTACGAAGCGCTCGAATGGAAAGCGCCGCAAGTCATTTTCGAGCTCGGCGTACCGGTGCTCGGCATTTGCTACGGAATGCAGACGATGGCCCAGCAACTGGGCGGTAAGGTCGAAAGCTCTGGCAAACGGGAGTTCGGCTATGCCGAAATCCGCGCTCGCGGCCATTCGGCGCTGTTCAAGGACATTGAGGACCGGCAGAACGCCGAAGGGCACGGTCTGCTCGACGTATGGATGAGCCACGGCGACAAAGTCACCGAAATGCCGCCGGGCTTCTCGATCATCGCCAGCAACGATTCCTGCCCCATCGCGGCAATGGCTGACGAGGCGCGCCGTTTCTATGCCGTCCAGTTCCATCCAGAAGTAACGCACACCCTTAAGGGCAAGGAAATGATCGCCCGCTTCGTGCATGATATCTGCGGCTGCGGCAATGACTGGAATATGCCCGATTACGTCAACGAAGCCATCGAGAAGGTCCGCGCCCAGGTCGGTGACGATGAAGTAATCCTCGGCCTTTCGGGTGGTGTTGACTCATCGGTTGTTGCTGCTTTGCTGCACCGCGCCATCGGTGATCAACTGACCTGCGTTTTTGTCGATAACGGTCTTTTGCGCCTCAACGAGGCCGAGCAGGTTATGCGTACCTTTGCGCGTAACCTTGGCGTGCGAGTCATCCACGTCGATGCAACCGAGCAGTTCATGGGCCACCTGAAGGGCGTCTCCGATCCCGAGCAAAAGCGCAAGATTATCGGGCGCGAGTTCGTCGAGGTCTTCCAGGCCGAAGCCACGAAACTCCCCAACGCCAAGTGGCTTGCACAGGGCACGATCTACCCTGATGTCATCGAGTCGGCTGGCAGCAAGACAGGCAAGGCGCACACCATCAAGAGCCACCACAACGTCGGCGGCTTGCCCGAAACGCTCAACCTCAAGCTTCTCGAACCGCTGCGCGAACTGTTCAAGGACGAGGTGCGCGAGTTGGGGATTGCACTTGGCCTGCCGCACGAGATGGTCTATCGCCACCCATTCCCTGGGCCGGGACTCGGGGTACGTATCCTCGGCGAAGTAAAAAAGGAATTCGCCGATCTGCTACGCCGTGCCGACGCTATCTTCATCGACGAATTACGTGCTTCCGACTGGTACGACAAGACAAGTCAGGCTTTCGCCGTTTTCCTGCCGGTCAAGTCAGTCGGCGTGATGGGCGATGGGCGCACTTACGAGTACGTCGTGGCATTGCGTGCGGTACAGACACAGGACTTCATGACCGCGCACTGGGCTGAGTTGCCGCACTCGCTACTGGGCAAAGTCTCTAACCGGATTATCAATGAAGTGCGCGGCATCAACCGCGTGGTTTACGATATTTCCGGCAAACCACCGGCCACGATTGAGTGGGAGTGAGATTATAAAACTCGCGCGAAAGCGTTCTAATTTGGCAGTATAAAACAGGTGCGGTCTTGGTGATCATAATCACCAAGACCGCAGTTTTTTTAGGCAAATCAGTTAGGTGACATCAACGATTTCAGCGATCGGCAAATGGGCGATGTCGCGCAGCTTTTCGTTGCTGATCTGTTCTGCGTGAGTGTCATACCACGCAGTCAATGTAGTGTATGAAGAACGCACGAAATGATCACGTCCGTCCGGTGTGCGACGACGAACACCATAGTGCACCCTTTCTCGCGCTTCGGGTGGCAGTTTGGCAATCAACCCTTTGGATGTCCAGATTTCTCCGAACCGTGCAAGGTCAGACAAACGCGCGGCTTGATTGATGGTGTCTCCCAGCACGGTGAGCTCCACGCTGGTCGATGTCTGGAAAGTGCCCAGCCATTCTTGCCCTTCGTTGAGTCCAATATTCATGTGCAGTTCGGTGAACCAGCCTTTGCGGATCTGCCACTCTTTGCTGATTCGGCGAATTGACTCGCGGATTTCGACCGAGCATCGCAGTGCGTTCAGGATGAAATTGGAATCGGGTTGCTGGAAAAAATAATAGACAAGTCCGTCACCCGCATGTTTGCCATACGCACCGTAATACTTGCGGAATACCGGATCGAGTGTCGCCCAGATTTGATTGATCAGTTCAAAGTATTCCTCCGGGGGCAATTCGGCGCAGATTCGTACCGAATTCTGCAGGTCTGCAACCAGCGCCACCAGATGAGTCAACACCGGCAGCCGTCGGCGTAACAGACTTCGTATCACTTCGTCTCGTCGCGCTAGCAAGTGGAGTAGGTTATCGTGTGGTTGATCGCTAGGTACGAAGACAAACAGAATCCCTTCTCTGTATTGCGTTGCGTAGGCAACGCAAGCACGCTCGGAGGTGCATCCATCAAAAGCAGGGAGTGGGCATTCGGCAACAGGGCGACTGTGGATGGCTTCCGTTTCGGCATAGATGGCATTCACCACTTTGAAATCTCGTGGCTCAAGTTCGTGGGCCAATCCTGCCAGCCCTTCATTTCCCATGCGTTCCTTCGCCAGAGCCAAATGAAACTCGATCAGAGAGCGATTCCTGGCAAGCGGAGACACATTCGAATCATCAAGTAAAAAACGGAAAATGTTCCGAGCTTCAATTTGCGGTGGGAGCTGACAAAAGCCACCCAGAATCTTGTCACGTGCAGCCTCATTGAACCAGATTATTTCCATCTGGTAGTTGAGCATGTAAGCAGGGTGGGCGATGGCATCGATCGTCAGGTACAACGACCCTCCTGGCACAAATCGTTGGCTAGAGGATATTTCGCTATCCTCACTTCCAGACGACGCTTGATCCGGCGCTGGAGAGGGCTTGTTTTTGAAGTCTATCCCTACGTCCTTGCTTGAACTGTCTAGCACAAGTCTTTGGGTGATCGCTTCCATAGCCAAGCCCCCTTTTTTCAATGACTGAACAGACAAAATCCTGTCAATTACCCATTCGGGAAAGTAACCGATCTGCCGGGCACCATATCCTCGTGTACCGGGGTTCCTGACAACAGGCCTTGGCAGAATTCCTAACTTAATGTAGTTATTTAGTGTTGCTCTGGATATCCCTGTTTTTGTGATGATATCCTTGCTGGTAACAAAGGCGTCCTGAGTCGGCATGGAGAACACTCTCAAGCAACGGTCAGTTAAGTTTGCTAGGGAGTTTTTAAAATAGACAGTCTAAATTAGTCTGTCAATATATTTTTTAGGCGCTTTGCTTTAGAAAACGCTATGCCGCCTCTGTTGAAATGAAGCCAGGATGCCCTGAAGCGCTGATTTATTTGCCATATGACAGGCAAACAGGCAAACTGATGACTCATTTCACTGAAGGCTGCAACGTGGACACTCAAGTAACCGTCTCGATTCTGCAGTACCTCAAAGCCAATGGCGAACAGATGGATTTCGATCTTGCCAAGGCTTTGTCCATCCCCATCGCGCGCTTGCGTGATCTTGTTGCAGAATTGTCACTGGCTGGCGACGTGATCTGCTGCCAAGTGACGCGCTATATCAACGGTCAAAAAATTGAAGGCACGAGTTGCCGACTATCGTGCGACTTGCCAGCACCTGCGAGAGGTCGAAAACCTGCCGCAGCCAAAAAATTGGCGCAAGAATTACCCGTTGAGTGATTGTCGTTGGTCTTGTTTATCAAAGCCGGCTGTTTTTTCAGTTGGGCGACAAGAACTGCCTGGCAAACGTCGATGCAAAGCCGCTTTTGCCAGTAACTGGGCTGTGACTGGGGCCGTCAGGAAAAGGAAAACAAGAACGGCAGCTTCTCTCAGGCTGACTCCATCTGAAGCCAGTGAGAAATAAACGGCCGAAGCAAGCAGTAAAGCACCAATGCCAAGTGTGCAGGCCTTGGTTGGGGCGTGCAGGCGGCTCAAAGTGTCTGGCAAACGAATCAGGCCCACTGCGCCAAGCAGGACGAAGGTCGCACCAAGGATAACCAGGCATGAAACCACGGCTTCGCCCCAAACGCCGAGAGGTAGTGTGCTCATTCGATGATGTCTCCGCGCAACAGATGCTTGCATAGAGCGGCCGTCGCGACAAAACCTAATAAAGCAATGAGCAGGGCCATCTCGAAAAAAGTCGAACTACCCAAGCGAATGCCGTAAACCACAAGCAGTGCGATGGCGATAATGCTTAAGGTGTCGAGTGCCGTAATGCGGTCGACGATGTCAGGTCCACACAACAGCCGCCAAAACGTGAGCAGCGCAGCGACAGAAAGCATGATAGTGGCAATGGTAAGAGCTGAACTCAGCATACGAATATTTCCTTGAGTGCTGCTTCATAGCGTGTCTTGATTTCGGAACACAAAGCACTCGGATCAGGCGAATCCAGTGCATGCACCTGCAAAATCCAGCGATTGGTATCCACGTCGATCGACAGGGTGCCTGGCGTCAAGGACACGATGCCGGCCAATAGCGTTGCCACAAACGGGTCGCGCAAGTCGAGAGGAATTTCAACCATCACGGTCGCCAACCGATGTGGAGAAAACAGTACGCGTCGAGCGACGCTCCAGTTGGCAACGATCAGGTCATAAAAGAATAGGAGTAAAAACCGCAGCGCGGGCCGAAAACGGAAGGGGCGTGCCGACTCGGACCAGAAAGGGAGCGTAAGCCGTGGCAACAGGATGGCCAATGTCACGCCCAGCACACAGAGGCCTAGCGATGCGGCATTGGTAATGGCAAGCCACACAAGAAATATCGCCACACTCAGCATGGGCCGAGGCAAGCAGCGTTGGTAGAGTGACTGGTGTGAAGGAGGTCTCACGGCAACTCTTTCCGGCGGTGTCCCGGCGGATAATGCTCCGTCCGCTCGATGCGTTCAGGGTGATGACCAAGAACGCCTTGAATATACCCCTTGGTATCGTGAAGCTGCATTGCGGCGCGGCCAGCATACGCATGAATCGGCTGAGCCAGAACAACCAGAACAGGGCTGGCAATGACCAGCAAATAAAGAGCCAAAAGCCGGATGGGTGTTCGATGAGGTGTATCAGTGTCGGGTTTGGCTCCTTGCCAGAACAAACGCGACCCTGCTCGGCCAAGGGTGACAGCCACTGCAAACGAACCGAGTAACAGCACGGTCCAGAAAAAAATCAGCGTGCCAGCAGGCCAAGCGGTTTCGAAGGAACTTCGCAGGAGGAATACTTTTCCGATAAACCCTGACAGCGGGGGAAGTCCGGACACTGCGACGGCTAATAGCAAATAAGCCAAGCCCAGAGAGTAGGTGGGGCGTGGAGATGTGCTGCTGAGCGAATCAAAACAGCATTGCGCAACCCCGCGTTTCTCCGCCACCATTTCGGCCAGGAGAAAAAGGCCTGCACCGGCAAAGGTGGAGTGGGTCAGATAAAACAGGCCGGCACTAGTTCCTTCAGGGCTTGCGATGCCAGGGACACATTGCAAGGTGCCGGCTGAAACCAAAACCAGCCAGGCTGACAGAGACCTGAGATTCGACGCTGCCATGACGCCGACGACACCAAAAACAAGGGTGGCAAGCGCCAAGGGCGTAAGCCAGAGGGCCGTTAACTCCGAAAAATTTGGTTCGATAATCTGGACTTGCACCCGCAACAAGGCAACGATGCCGACTTTGGTCATGATCGAGAACAAGGCGGCAACCGGCGCTGGCGCAACAGCATATGTCTGTGGTAACCAGAAAGACAGTGGAAGCAGGGCAGCCTTGAGAACAAACACAGAGACCAAAAGACCGACAGCAACGCGTATCAGGGCCTCGTTATCGTTGGCTTGCGCAGCGCGCCACGCCACATCTGCCAAGTTGAGAGTACCCAAAGCACCGTAAAGCGTTCCGAGTGCAATCAGGAAGAGGCTGGAGCCAAGCAGATTGATTACAACGTAGATCAAGCCAGCCCGAGTGCGTAACTGTCCGCCCCCCTGAGCAAGAAGGAGGTAGGAAGCAAGCAGCATGATCTCAAAGAAAACAAAGAGATTGAAGAGATCTGCGGTCAAAAAAGCACCATTCAACCCGACCAATTGCAGCTGAAAGATCGGATGGAAATGGCGACCATGTGCATCCCAACCCTGACAGGCATAAAGCAGGCAGATGCCACCCAAGAGCATGGTAATCATCACCATGCCGGCAGCCAGCCTGTCAGCGACAAGCACGATGCCAAAGGGGGGCGCCCAGTTGCCGAGGGCGTAAACCAGCAAAGGTCCGGTATCGCTGAGATGTACCAACCAGACGGAGGATAGTAGGCCAAGTACCGTGGCAACGGCCGCAAGACGCCGTTGCCAGGCAAGCGTAGCGGTCAATTGCAGCAGGGCGGTTGCAAAAGGGATCAGGATCGGCCACAACGGCGCATGCTGGCTCATTTTTCCTCCTTGCGCGCTTGGCCTGGGTTGGAAGGATGAGAGGAAATGCCGAGGTCTGTCCGATCTTGCTTTGATTCTGAAATTGCGCGTAGCGCGAGCATGGCCAGATACGCGGTCATTCCAAAGCCGATGACGATGGCCGTCAGGATAAGTGCCTGCGGCAGCGGGTCGGCCGACTCGATGCCCGGCCTGACAATCGGGGGCATACCGGATTGCAGTCGACCGCTGGCGAAGAGGAAGAGATTGACCGCGTAGGCAAGCAAAGACAACCCCAGGATCACTGAGAAAGTTCGCTCGCGCAGAACGAGGAAAATGCCACACCCTGAAAGAACGCCAATGCTGAGAGCAAAAAGAAGTTCCATCAATGGCCTTTCTCGCTGTGAACGGCCCGCAGTGACAGACGCCCGAGTTCGCTAAGCACAACCAGCACAACCGTGACGACGACTAAGTAAACGCCGAGATCAAAGATCATCGCGGATGCGAGTTCAATCTCGCCAATGATCGGCAGGTAAATGTGACCGTGCGCACTGGTCAGGAAATTGGCACCAAACGCAAAGCTCGCCGCACCGATGCCTGCCGTGCACGTCAGTCCGGCAACGAGAATCCCACTGGTTTTCTGTGGCATGAGTACTTGTGTTTTCTGAATGCCATTGGCGATGTATTGCATGACCAGAGCGATGCCGGTAATAAGCCCGGCGACGAAGCCTCCGCCGGGGGCATTGTGTCCCCGGAGAAAGACGTATACCGAAACAGCCAGCGCGAGCGGTAAAAGCGGACGCATCATCATGGACAGGAAAAGCGGGTGCTTTTCAGCGCCCCAGGCGCGACCATCTTCATCCTTGTCCGGGGCTCGAAGCAACAGTCCATCGAGAAGTACATGTGCGGCCAGGGCGACCATGGCGAGAACGGTTATTTCCCCCAACGTGTCGAACCCCCTGAAATCGACGAGCGTGACATTGACGGCATTTGCCCCACCACCACCCGGTATGGACTGGGCCAAGTAAAAGCCGGAGATTGTCGAATAAGGGGTAAGCAGCAGGTACCAGCTTAATAAGCCAAGAGCCGTCCCAAGCGACAGCGCGAGCAGCGCATCCGGATTGCGGCGACGAACAGGCGTACGCAGGCCGGGTTCCGCCGGGTAGTAATACAGAACGAGCAAGAGAAGAAGAATGGTTCCAGCTTCGACGGCCAATTGGGTCAGAGCAAGATCCGGAGCTGAAAACCGCACGAAGGTAAGAGAAACAATCAAACCAACCACTCCGGCAAAGACAATCGCAAGCAAACGTTTGCGGTGGAAAATGGTTGTCCCTAGTGTCGCAAGGAGGAGGATGACAAAAGCCAGGATGGCTGGCATATCAGGCGTTTGCATTGCCGCCACTGCCGGGCTACGTCCTGCTGAAATCCACGCCCAGGCCCCAAGGGCGAGCACAAAGCCGATGACAAGGACGGCATAGCGCCGCAGTTGACCGTTATCCAGGTGCAACAGGAGGGTACGGGCGCAGAGGCATACCCATTCCACCAACTGCTCAAAAACCAGCCTGGCAGACTGAGCCGGACGCGCGTCGTTCCAAGCGAACAAGGGACGACGCAAGAGGTATATCCCAAGGCCACAGAGCATGGCCAGACCACTCATGGCAAGCGGCAAGTTGAATCCATGCCAGACCGAAAGCCTGTACTCGGGCAAGGGCCCTTGCAATACGGCCTGAGCCGCGCTGCCAAGCAAAGGTCCGACGGTCAGCGCAGGCATGATGCCGACCATCAGGCAGATCAGTACCAATACCTCGATCGGAATGCGCATCCAGCGCGGCGGTTCGTGAGGTTGGCGTGGCAGATCGACGGGATCGCCGTTAAAGAAGATGTCATGCACGAAGCGCGACGAATAGGCTACGGACAGCGCGCCAGCCACGGTAGCGAAAACCGGCAGCGTCCAGTCGATCGGCGCGAAGGCGGGATGACCTACCGTTTCGGCAAAGAACATTTCCTTGCTCAGAAAACCGTTGAGCAAAGGCACTCCGGCCATGGCAGCGGCCGCCACGATCGCCAGCGTTGAGGTAATCGGCATGAAACGTGCCATGCCGTTGACCTTGCGCATGTCGCGCGTTCCGCACTCGTGGTCTACGATTCCGGCCGCCATGAATAGGGAAGCCTTGAAAACGGCATGGTTGATGATGTGAAACACTCCGGCAACAACCGAGAGCCGCGTATCGAGTCCGAACAATAGCGTAATGAGCCCGAGATGGCTGATCGTCGAATAGGCAAGCAAACCCTTGATGTCATGCCGAAAAAGAGCAACCGCAGCACCGAAAAGCAAAGTGGCGGCCCCGGTGCCGCTGACAATCCAGAACCAGGCTTCCGTACCTGTAAACACGGGATGCATGCGGGCCAGAAGAAAGACCCCCGCCTTGACCATCGTCGCGGAGTGCAGGTAGGCCGACACCGGGGTCGGTGCAGCCATGGCATTCGGCAACCAAAAATGGAAAGGAAATTGAGCCGACTTGGTAAACGCCCCCATCAGAATGAGCAGCAGGGCCGGGAGGAACAGCACATGCTCACGGATACGTTCTCCAGCGGCAAAAATGTCGCTGAGCGTGTAACTGCCAGCCATATGGCCCAGCAGCAGCATGCCCGCCAGCAAGGCAAGACCACCGCCGCCAGTTACAGCAAGCGCCAGTCGTGCTCCGCCCTGGCTCTCGGCATATTCGAACTTGTAAGCGACGAGAAGGAAGGAGGTGAGGCTGGTGATCTCCCAAAAAAACACCAGCAGAATGATGTTCTCGCTTAAGACGATGCCGAGCATAGCGCTCATAAAGGCGAGCAGGATGGCGTAGAAGCGGCCCAGTCTATCCTTGCGAGGCAAGTAGTGGTACGCATAAAGCACTACCAGCAAGCCGATGCCGAGAATAAGCAGGCTAAATAGGAAACCAAGCCCGTCCAGACGTAAGGCAATGTCAAGACCGATGCCAGTCAGCCAGTGGACCGTCTGGACTTCGACTTGACCATTAAGGACCGGCAACCACCGTGACCCGAAGCCGACAAGCAGCAGCAGCATAACGGTTGCCGCCGTGTTTGCTGCTGCCCGCCGCCCATACGACTGAACGATCAGCGGCAGCGGGCTGGCGCAGAACGCAAGGCAGAGTAATAGAAGTAGGGGGGGGTGGTAATCCAAAATCGACGTATCCTGTGGTCCAAAGACACCCATTGGAGACAATACACCAGGGCACCGTGTTCCCTGTGCAATAGTGGATTATAACCAGACATAAAAACGGAAACGCCACCTTGCGGTGGCGTCGGTGGTATTTGTCGAAGCGTCAGGGATCAGGGAGCAGGTGTGCTTTTCCCCGGTGCGATCGATTCAATACGCTCGCTGGCCGGCGATTTCTTAT
>CAZHFS010000017.1:0-20612 GCA_964531885.1 uncultured Propionivibrio sp. | reverse complement strand
CGTACGGGGCGAGCTTCATGGCCAGTTCGATGATCTTCATGCAGGCCTGGAAGATGGCATCGAGGACTTGCGCCATCGGATGCTCTTCGCTCTTGATGACCGTCGACAGCGCCCAGCCGAAGAACAGGGCGAAGACCATCAGGGCCACGATTTCACCTTGGAATGCCCGCGCGGCGGCGTCGATCGGGTTTTGCGGGAGCAGATCAACGAAGTACTGGAACCAAGCCTTGTTCTGCGTGGCGGCAACGTTCTTCTGGATGGCCAGCACGCCCTGGTTGGCGGCCAGAGCCGCCTTGTCGAACTCGAGGCCGACGCCCGGCTTGAGCAGGTTGGTCGAGAACACGGCGACGAGCACCGCACAGCCGCTCAGAATGATGGTGTACAGCAGCGAGAAGCCGCCGACCCGGCCGAGACCGGCGCCACGCCCGAGTTCCATGGCGCCGAGCATCAGCGCGGCGAGGATCAGCGGGACGACGACCATGAAGATCATGCGCAGGAAGGTCGCCCCGACGAAGGTAAACACCTCCGTGACGCGGTTCATGATGGTGAATTCCTTGATCGGGAAATAGTAAAAGCCGATCAAGCCAAGAGTGACGCCCAGTGCGAATCCCAATAACAACTTGGTGTGCTGCTTCATTGCAAGTCCCCCCATGAGTATGCATAAAACAACTGCGGATTAACGGGTCACTGCACAGTTAGGTCTGACCAGTGCCCCGGGAAAAGTAATTCCGGGCCTCTCCGTTTTTAGTTTGAAGAAACTATACGCGCCACACCGCTTTTTGTGCAATCAAAAAACTGTTTTTTGGTGTGATTTTGCCTTCATCTTTCACGATCTTGAAGGCATTTGCGCGATACGAAACGATTTCTTGTTGTGTTTTATATGGCGAAATAAAAATGGCGCCAAGCAACGGCGCCATGCCTCGGCGCAGATCGTTCAGGCCTTCGGCTGGGTGTCGGCAAACGCTGCGCGGAGCTTCAGTTTTTCGTGCAGACGAGCGAGGTTGGGGTGCTTGACGTTCCAGTCGATTTCCGGGAAGCGGAAAGCCAGGTAACCCAAGGCGCAACCAGCGGCAATGTCGGCCATGGAGAAATGCGTGCCCATGCACCAACTCTGGTCTCCCAGTTGTTCGGCCATGTATTCGAGGCCGGCGATGATCTTGGCATTCTGGCGGCTGATCCATTCGGCACTCTGTTGCTCGGGCGGACGCTTCTTTTCAAGGAAGATCAGCGCCGCGGCATCGCAGATGCCATCAGCCAGGGCTTCCCAGCGTTTGACCTCGGTGCGCTCGCGGTTGGTGGCCGGCATCAGTTTGCTGTTCGGCGCAACGTTGTCGAGGTACTCACTAATTACCCGGGAATCGAAGAGTACCGTGTCGTCGTCGAGTGACAACACCGGAATCTTGCCCAGCGGGTTGAGGTTGGGAACTCCGGAGTCGGGCGTCCACGGGGAATCGATGACGAATTCGTAGTCGATCTTTTTCTCGGCCAGAACGATGCGCACTTTGCGCACGAAGGGACTGGTCAGTGATCCGATAAGCTTCATTGGTTTCCTGTGGTCGATGCTGGGTACGGCGGGTTTCATGATGGTTCCGATTATAGCATCCGACTTTCCTCCACCTGTTCGACTACCTGACAGGGAAAGCGCAGATTTGCGGCCATTTTTGCAGGGAAGTTACAATGTGCGTCCCTCAGTGAAGGATTACATCCATGTCTTGCGATACCCTGACGATGCTTTCGCCGCTCGATGGCCGCTATGCGGCCAAGGTTGATGCCCTGCGTGAGCACTTTTCCGAATACGGCTTGATCCGCCGTCGCCTGCAGGTTGAGGTCGAGTGGCTCAAAGCCCTTGCCGCCGAGCCGCATTTTGCCGAGATTCCGGCATTTTCGCCGGCCACCGTGGCCGAACTCGATCGCCTGGTGATGAGCTTCGGTCCCGCGCAGGCCGCCGAGGTAAAGGCCATCGAGGCGACCACCAACCACGACGTCAAGGCGCTCGAGTACTGGATCAAGGACAAGCTGGCCGGTAATCCCGAGGTGATGCGTGCCAAGGAGTTCATCCATTTTGCCTGTACGTCGGAGGACATCAATAATCTCTCGCATGCGCTGATGCTCAAAGGCGCGCGTGATGCGGCCATGGTGCCGGCACTCGACAAGGTGATTGCCCGCTTGCGCGAGATGGCCCATCAGCTCGCGGATTTGCCGATGATGTCCCGCACGCACGGCCAACCGGCAACGCCAACGACGGTCGGCAAGGAACTGGCCAACGTCGTCTATCGCCTTGAGCGTGCTCGCCGGGTGATCGTTTCGGTCAGCCTGCTGGGCAAAATCAATGGCGCGGTCGGCAACTACAATGCCCACCTGGCGGCCTACCCGGACTACGACTGGGAAACTTTTGCCCGGCGTTTCGTCGAGAGCCTGGGCCTGGAATTCAATCCCTATACCATCCAGATCGAACCGCACGACGCGCTGGCTGAACTGTTCGACGCTTTCGCCCGCGCCAATACCATCCTGATTGACCTCGACCGCGACGTGTGGGGCTACATCTCGCTCGGATTCTTCCGCCAGAAGCTCAAGGCCGGCGAGATCGGTTCGTCGACCATGCCGCACAAGGTCAATCCCATCGATTTCGAGAATTCCGAGGGCAATCTCGGTCTCGCCAATGCGGTTCTGCGCCATCTATCCGAGAAACTGCCGATCTCCCGCTGGCAGCGCGATCTCACCGACTCGACCGTGCTGCGCAACATGGGTGTTGCCCTCGGCTATGCGCTGCTCGGCTACGACTCCCTGTTGCGGGGCTTGGGTAAGCTTGAAGCCAATGCCGATGTGCTGTGTACCGACCTCGATGCCAACTGGGAACTGCTGGCCGAACCGATCCAGACGGTGATGCGTCGCTACGGCATTGAGAATCCTTATGAAAAGCTCAAGGAATTGACGCGGGGCAACCGCGTCTCGCGAGATGGCATGCAGGCGTTCGTGAAATCGCTGGATATCCCGCAGGCAGCCAAGGAAGAGTTGCTCAAGCTGACGCCTTGGGATTACACCGGCAAAGCCGCTGAACTTGCCCGCCGGATTTGAGGAGCCGCCATGTCTGATTTTGCTGCCAACCTTAAGAAGCTGCCGGGTATCTCGCATCTGGCGGCACTCAATTTCCTGGACGCCGAAGGCAATGTGCTCGATTCGATCGAGAACAAGGCGGGCAGTCAGGGGTCGCTTGCCGTGTACAACCACCTTGCCCAGACCTACGGCGCGATTACGCCGGAAGCCGCTAAAAAAGGGCTCGAACTGTATGCGGAGCATACGGAGGATGCGCGCGCCCACCCTGGCAAACACCCGAATATTGATCGGCTATTGGCGCTTATTGCTGAAAACCGCACCTTACGGGTCAAGCATGTTTTTGCTGTTTGAACGGTAGGAGATCGATCCGACGCCGACTTGGCCCGATTCGGCTCAGGCGGCGTCGGTGGGTAAACGGACTGTAGGCGGGAACTTCAAGCGAAGCCGCCTGCAGTTTTTTTGCACTTTTTCCGAATCCAACTGTCCGACTGGCTTGCTGTCCTCCTGTAATAACCCCACGAAGGAGATCCATATGAAGAAAATCGTTGCAGCGCTTGTTTTGGCCGGTCTCGCTTCCGGTGCAATGGCCCAGCAGACACTCAAGCCTGAAGAAATGATCAAGTTCCGCAAGGCAGGTTACAGCTTCATGTCCTGGAACATGGGCAAGATCAAGGCCAACCTGGACGGCACGTTCAACAAGGAGCAAGTGATTGCGGCTGCCAATGTCGTCGCGGCGACCGCCAATTCGGGGATGGGTGCCCTGTTTGGGCCGGGAACCGACAAGGAGGTGGGCGGCGAGAAAACCCGGGTCAAGCCGGAGTTTTTCCAGCAGCCGGAAAAGGTGCGCGAGTTGGCCATGGCCTTCAACAAGGAAGCCAACGAGCTTGCTAAAGTCGCCGCGACCGGCGATGTGAATGCGATCAAGGCGCAATTCGGCAAGACGGGCGGAACCTGCAAAGGCTGTCACGACGCCTTCCGCAAGGATTGAGCAGGCTTTCGATTTGTCCAAATAACAAGGCCTCCCGCGGGAGGCCTTGTTATTTGGATCGGTCGGCGCGATGTTGCCTGACGACGCAGGATCAGATCAGAACATTAATTTGACGATGACCCAGCCAACCACACAGCCTGTTCCGACCCCAAGCAGCCCGGGGATGATGAAGCTGTGGTTGATGACGAACTTGCCGATGCGGGTCGTGCCGGAGCGGTCAAAGCCGATGCAGGCCAGGTCGCTGGCATAGGTTGGCAGGATGAAGTAGCCGTAACACGCGGGCATGAAGGCCAGGATGATCTTGGGGTCGACACCGATGGTAAGGCTCAGGGGCACGATGGCGGCGATCGCAGCAGCCTGGCTATTGACCAGCTTGGAGACGACGAACAGCACCAGGGCATAAGTCCAAGGCTGGGTGCGGACGATCTCGGCCAGCGATTCACGGAGCAGGGACATGTGGGCGTGGAAGAACGTTTCCGCCATCCAGGCAACACCGAAAACCGAGACGATGGCCACCATGCCGGCCTTGAAGACCGTGCCGTTCGGGATTTCCTGCTGCTTGACCTTGCACAGCACGAGGATCATCGATCCGGCGGTGAGCATCATCATCTGGATGGCGAGGTTCATCGACAGCGGGCGGGCTTTGCCGACCGGGCCGAAACTCGGGCGAAGTTCTGGGAAGGCGCCGAGCAGGACAACAGCAGCGATGGCGCCGAAGAAGATCCAGGTTGCCCAGTAAGCTTCTTTCGGGAAAACCTTGTCGAGCAGGGTGGTGCCCTCTCCGTAAATGAAATTGCGCTGTTCCGGGTCCTTGATCTTGGCCTGGAATTCCGGATCGTTTTCCAGATCCTTGCCGCGCTTGAGGCTCCACAGTGCAGCGACGATGACGCCGCAAAGGGTGGCTGGCATGCCGACGGCGAGGATTTCAAGCAGGCTGATCGGGTGACCGAAGGCGCTGGTCTTGCCCAGGATGGCGACCATCGAGACGACGGCAACCGAGACCGGCGAGGCGCAAATGCCAATCTGCGAGGCGATCGAGGCGACAGCCATCGGACGCTCGGGACGGATGCCCTTCTTGATGGCGATGTCGTAGATGATCGGGAACATGGTGTAAACCACGTGCCCCGTGCCGCACATCACGGTCAGTGTCCAGGTGGTGAGCGGGGCGAGAATGGTGATCTTTTCAGGATGTTTGCGCAGGAACTTCTCTGCGAAACGCATCATCACGTTGAGGCCGCCAGCCGATTGCAGCACCGAGGCGCAGCCGATCACGGCCAGGATGGTGAACAGAACGTCAACCGGTGGAGTGCCGGGTGCGAGATGAAAGCCGAACGCAAAAATCAGAACACCGATGCCGCCGAAGAGGCCAAGGCCGTAACCCCCATAGCGGGTGCCTGCGATCAGGCAGACCAGGATGATCAAAAACTGCACTGTGATGGCGATATCCATCGTACAACTCCCCTTGTCATGAAACGTTGCTTCACTATGAACGGCAGGAGCAGGCTTTTTGAGCCAACCTTGGCGTTTTCCGCGTTATGCGTGTCCGATCAAAATGGATCAGTGGGATTGCCGCATTACGAGCACCGCTTGTTGTCGGTTGGGTTTTTTTCCTACCTTACTTTTTCATGGTTTCCTGTTGGCTCCCATGTGCAAATTGTGTCGGTCAGTACGCGCTTACGTCAAGCAAAAATCTGTCTTTTTCCATTGTAAAAGACGACGGTTGCACGTCAGCAGCCTTGTTTTGCATCGTATGGTGGCTGGGCTTACCAGGCCGGTGTGCTGCTTGGGGCCGGGGGAGGTGGCGGGGGTAGCCAGGCGCCACTGGCCGCGTAGGCGGCTGCGGCGGCGATGAGGAGGGCGATAAGTGCAGCGATCAATCCGCCGCCTCGGGCTGGCTCACCGATGCCCGGTGTGACGTCTTTGTAGCCGGTAATCATGGGTCGGACGAGATTGTCTTTCCTGACGTGCGTATAGAAGGCGATGGCGGCCAGATGCAGGGCGATCAATGCAAAGAGCGCATTGGTAAGCAAGCGGTGCCAGCCGATCAGCCGGTCGCTCACGTCCTTGCTGACAAGGTCAAACAGCGGGCCGCGGAAGGCAATATCGTCGTTTCCGGCGAGTCCGGTTGCCAAGAGCGCAGCCAGCAAGGCGAGCAGACCAAGGACCGAAATGGCGCCGAACGGGTTGTGCCCAAGACCGCGCCATTGCCCGCGAAGATAGGCGCAGAGGCTTGCCGGCGTGGGCATGAACTGGGCAAAACGGGCATAGGTTGATCCGACGAAGCCCCAGATCAGGCGGAAGACCAGTAGCCCGACCAGGGCGATCCCGATGCGGCCGTGCCAGACCATGGCGCCGCCGCCGATTTTGCCGGTGATGATCGCCCCGCAAACGAGCAGCGCGAGCGACCAATGGAACAAGCGGGTCGGAAGATCCCAGAGCTGGATGCGTTGCATGGCTGTCGTCCTTTTTATGATTCAGTCGTGCAATAGTAATCTCCGCCGCCAGAAGCGCCAAGGGCGCCCTGAGGCGCCCTTGGTTGATGATCCGCTGCCGTGTGTCAGACGACGGCACCTTCGTCGTTGGCGCCTTCGATTTTTTTCTGCGGCTTGATGAAGTGCTCGCGCGAGACGCCCAGCCACATGGCCAGCGGGGCGGCAACCAGTACCGAAGAGTAAATGCCGAAGCAGATGCCGATGGTCAGGGCGAGGGCGAAGTAGTGCAGGGTCTCTCCGCCGAAGATGAGCATCGAGAGTACCATCAGCTGGGTGCTGCCATGGGTGATGATGGTGCGCGAGATGGTGCTGGTGATGGCGTGATCAAGTACCTGCGGCGTGGTCAGGCCACGGACCTTCTTGAAGGTTTCGCGCACGCGGTCGAAAACAACGACCGACTCGTTGACCGAGTAGCCGAGAACGGCCAGTACGGCAGCGAGGACCGAGAGCGAGAATTCCCACTGGAAGAAGGCGAAAAAGCCCAGGATGATGATGACGTCGTGCAGGTTGGCGATGATGGCCGAGACCGAGAAGCGCCATTCGAAGCGTACCGCCAGGTAAAGAACGATCCCCAGGATGACCAGGAGCAGCGCCAAAGCCCCGTTCTCGGCGAGTTCCTTGCCGACCTGCGGGCCGACGAACTCGACGCGGCTGAGTTTGGCGCCTGGCGCCTCGCTATCGAGCACGGCCATGACTGCTTCGCCGATCTTGGCTGTGTTCTGCTCTGCCTTGAGTGGCAACCGGATCATCACGTCGCGGCTGGAACCGAAGTTCTGGACTGCGATATCGGTGTACCCGGCCTTGGTCAGGCCGCCACGAATCTTCTCGAGGTCGGCGGCTTGTGAGTAGGTGACTTCGATCAGCGTACCGCCGGTGAACTCGACCGACAGGTGCAGGCCGCGCGAGAACAGGAAGAACACCGCGAGCAGGAAGGTGATGAGTGAAATGACATTGAACGTCAGCGCATGGCGCATGAACGGAATGTCTTTTTTGATACGGAAGAATTCCATGTGCGTGCGTCCTTAGTTGGCTTTGCCGGGCAGGCTGGCCTGCGGCTTCCATATTTGACCGATGGAAAGCGAGTCGAGCTTGCGGCGGCGACCGTAGACCAGGTTGACCAGGGCACGGGAAACGACCACTGCAGAGAACAGCGAGGTCAGAATGCCCAGACAGTGGACCACGGCGAAGCCGCGAACCGGCCCCGAACCAAAGATCAGCAGGGCGATGCCGGCAATCAGGGTGGTGACGTTCGAATCCAGAATCGTGTCAAAGGCCCGGTCGTAACCGTTATGGATGGCCATGGCCGGAGAGACTCCGTTGCGCAGTTCTTCGCGGATGCGCTCGTTGATCAGTACGTTGGCGTCGATGGCCATGCCCAGCGTGAGCGCGATGGCCGCGATGCCCGGCAGGGTCAGCGTTGCCTGCAACAGCGAGAGCAATGCGATCAGGAAGAGCACGTTGGACGCCAGTGCAACGACCGAGATGAAACCAAAGAGCACGTAGTAGGCGATCATGAAGACGGCAATTGCCGCAAAGCCCCAGAGCGTCGAATGGAAGCCCTTCTTGATGTTCTCGGCGCCCAGGCTCGGTCCAATGGTGCGTTCCTCAATGATGTCCATCGGGGCGGCGAGGGAGCCTGAGCGGATCAGGATGGCCAGGCGAGTGGTTTCGTCGGAGCTGAAATTTCCGGTGATCTGGAATTGGTTGCTGAACTCGCTCTGGATCGTGGCCACGGAAATGGCTTCGCCCTTGCCTTTTTCGTACAGGACGATGGCCATCTGTTTTTTGATGTTCTCGCGGGTGATGTCGCGCATGATGCGCCCACCGGCGGCGTCAAGCTGCACCGAGACGGCCGGCTGCTGGTTCTGGTCGAACGTTGCCTTGGCGTCGTTGAGGCGGTCGCCGGTCAGAACAACCTGCTTCTTCAGGGCAACCTGGCGAACCGTGCCGTCGCGGCGGCGTTCAGGCACCATGTCGACGCCGAACGTGCTGCCGGTGAGCTCAGCGTTTTCATCGACCATGCGCACTTCGAGGGTCGCGGTGCGGCCGATCAGATCCTTGGCCTTGGAAACATCCTGAATGCCGGGGAGTTGGACGACGATCCGGTCAGCCCCCTGTTGGGCGATCACCGGCTCGGCAACGCCGAGTTCGTTGATCCGGTTGTGCAGGGTGGTGATGTTCTGCTTCAGGGAAACTTCCTGCAACTGCTTCACGGCCAGCGGTTTAAGCGTGGCGGTAAGGCGCAGGTCGGTGCTCTCGCCCTGTTCGACCAGGGCGAGATCGGGCTGGTTGTCTTCAAGCGTGTTGCGCGCCTTGGTGCGCGTTTCGGCGTCACGGAAACGGATCACCACACGCTCGCCCTCGCGCGCGATGCCGCCGTGGCGAATGTTCTTGTCGCGCAGCAGGCTGCGCAGATCGGCTGCCGTTGCGTCGAGGCGCTTGATCAGCGCGCCGTTCATGTCGACCTGCAGCAGGAAGTGTACGCCGCCACGCAGGTCAAGGCCGAGATACATCGGCAGGGCGTGCATCGACGTCAGCCATTGCGGCGAACTGGACAGCAAATTGAGAGCGATGACGTATTGCGGGTCCGCCGGGTCAGGATTGAAGTGCTTTTCCAGCAAGTCCTTGGCTTTGAGCTGGGTGTCGGCATCTTTGAGGCGAACCTTGACGCCATTGGTGTCAAGGAAAATGCCCTTGTTTTCGATCCCTGCGGCAGCGATGGCGGTCTCGACTCGGTCGAGGGTCTTGGTGTCGACTTTCAGCGTGGGTTTGGCGCTCGAAATCTGGACGGCGGGCGATTCGCCAAAGAAATTCGGTAGCGTGTAGATGAGGCCAAACGCCAGCGCGAAGACGACGATGAGGTATTTCCAGAGCGGATAGCGGTTCATGGAAGGCTGGGCTGGTGGGTGTTGGGCGGCCGGCGCGACAGATGCCGGATGCCGATGCGAACGGAGCGGCGCAGGCCGCTCCGTTGCAGTGGGTGTGCCTTGTTCGGCTTACAGGCTCTTGAGCGTGCCCTTGGGCAGGACCATGGCCACGGCCGGTCTTTGCACCTGGATCTGAACATTCTCGGCGACCTCGATGCCGACGTAGCTGTCGCCAACCTGGGTGATCTTGCCGGCGATGCCGCCCGAGGTGACGACCTCGTCGCCCTTGGCGAGCGCGTCGATCATGGCCTTGTGTTCCTTGGCTTTCTTCATTTGCGGACGGATCATCATGAAGTACAGCACGACGAACATCAGGATGATCGGCATGAACTGCATGATGGTTTCAACTGGGCCGCCGGCGCCACCGGCCGCGGCCTGGGCGTATGCATTACTGATCAGCACTTTTTTCTCCTTGGATTAAAGCGAAACGACGCCGAGGCGCCAACACAACGGATTATTGTATCACTCTGGCTTCGCTGCTGCGGTCGCGGTGAAAGCGCGCGACAACATCGGCGAGTTGCCCGGTGGCGATGCCCTCGCGCAACTCGCCCATCAGCACCTGATAGTAATGCAGGTTGTGGATGGTGTTGAGTTGGGAGCCGAGAATCTCGCCGACGCGGTGCAAGTGGTGCAGGTAGGCGCGCGAGAAATTCCGGCAGGTGTAGCAGCTGCAGGTCTCGTCGAGCGGGCGGGTGTCGTTCTTGTGGCGGGCGTTCTTGATCTTGATGTCGCCAAAGCGGGTGAACAGGTGGCCGTTACGCGCGTTGCGGGTCGGCATGACGCAGTCGAACATGTCCACGCCCTGCTGCACGCCATGAACCAGATCTTCCGGCGTGCCAACGCCCATCAGGTAGCGCGGCCGGTCGGTGGGCAGGCGCGGCGTGGTGTGCGCGAGGATGCGGGCCATGTCTTCCTTCGGTTCGCCGACCGAAAGGCCGCCGATGGCGTAGCCGTTGAAGCCGATCTCGCTCAGGCCGGCGAGCGATTCCTCGCGTAGGTCCTCGTACATACCTCCTTGGACAATGCCGAACAGGGCGTTGCGGTTGCCCAGGCGATCGTGCTCGTCACGCGAGCGGCGCGCCCAGCGCAGGCTCATGCGCATCGACTTGGCGGCTTCGACATGGCTTGCCGGAAAGGGCGTGCATTCGTCGAAGATCATCACGATGTCCGAATTGAGCGTGTGCTGGATGCGCATCGACTCTTCCGGGGTGAGGAAAAGCTTGGCGCCGTCGACCGGTGAGGCGAACTTGACGCCTTCCTCGGTGATTTTGCGCAGCGCGCCGAGTGAAAAGACCTGAAACCCGCCTGAGTCGGTAAGGATGGGTTTGTCCCAGCCCATCAGCTTATGCAATCCACCGTGCGCGGCGACGACTTCGAGGCCGGGGCGCAGCCACAGGTGAAAGGTGTTGCCGAGGCAGATCTGGGCGCCGATCTCGTTCAGGTCACGCGGGGTCATTGCTTTAACCGTGCCGTAGGTGCCGACCGGCATGAAGACCGGTGTTTCGACGACGCCATGCGCCAGGGTCAGGCGGCCGCGTCGGGCGAGACCGTCGGTAGTAAGGAGTTCAAAGTGCATTTTTTCTAGAAGGGAAAAATGATAACCACAAAGAGTACGGAGAACACGAAGAAAACCGCAATTAAAGCGGTATTGTTGGTTTCAGCAATAGTTTTATCGTGTTTGTTTATCTTTGTGGTCTTCGTGGTTGATTAATAGGTTGAAGTGTCTTCTTTGCGTTCCAGCAGCATCGCGTCGCCGTAGCTGAAGAAACGATAGCGCTGGTCGACGGCATGGCGGTAGGCGGCGCGCATTTCATCGAATCCGGCGAAGGCCGAGACAAGCATGAGCAGGGTCGACTTGGGCAGGTGGAAGTTGGTAATCAGGCGGTCGACCGTGCGGAAGCGGTAGCCTGGCGTGATGAAAATATCGGTTTCCGCTGCTCCTGCGCGTAGGGTACCGTCTTGCGAGGCGGCTTCAAGGGCGCGCAGGCTGGTGGTGCCGACCGCGATCACCCGGCCGCCGCGCGTGCGGGCGCGGGCGATGGCATCCACTGTGGCAGGCGGGATTTCAAAGCGTTCCGAATGCATGCGGTGTTCTGCTACGTGATGCACGCGTACCGGCTGGAATGTGCCGGCGCCGACGTGCAGGGTCAGCCAGGCGAGGTCGATGCCCAGTTCGGCCAGGTGGTCGAGGAGCTGCTGGTCGAAATGCAAGCCGGCGGTGGGGGCGGCCACGGCGCCCTGGTGGCGGGCATAGACGGTCTGATAGCGTGTTTCGTCCGCGCAGTCTGCCGCATGGGTGATATAGGGCGGCAAGGGGAGTCGGCCATGTGCTTCGAGCAGGCCGTAGAAATCGCCGTCACCGACGAGTTTCAGGGCGAAAAATTCATCATTTTCACCGGTTCGGCCGGTGACTTCGACCTCAAAAGCTTCCTCGACGACGATCCGGTTGCCGGGCTTGGGTGATTTGCTGGCACGAATCTGAGCCACGGCGTGGTGCGGGTCGGCAATGCGTTCGACCATCAACTCGACCTTTCCGCCGCTTGTTTTCTGTCCGAACAGGCGGGCCTTGATGACGCGCGTATCGTTGAATACGAGGACGTCGCCGGGCGACACCAGTTGCGGCAGGTCGGCGAAAAAACGGTCGTTTCGTGCGCCTTGGGCAACGTGCAGGAGGCGGCTTGCGGTCCGCGCCGCGGTCGGATGTTGCGCGATCAGTTCGGGTGGGAGATGGAAATCGAAATCGTCGAGAGTCAGCATTGCAAATGAAATATGTGAGAGTGGCTTGTCGCTGGGCTGGGAATCAGGGATAATCCGCCCTTCTTCAGTTTGCTCTGGTTTGTTGCAGAGCGAATTTGGGCCGAGATGGCGGAATCGGTAGACGCAGCGGATTCAAAATCCGCCGCCGCAAGGTGTGAGGGTTCGAGTCCCTCTCTCGGCACCACCGCAACACCGCAAGGGTGTTGCAATAAAGCGTTTTTTCAAAAAACCCCTGTTAAATCAATCGTGCAAAGTCTGAGATTGTAGCACGGCGAGCGGCTTCGCTGTCGCCATGCTGACGTGTTTTCTGGCTTCTCGGCGTCAAATCTCTTCTTGCGTGTGCTTGCCGAACCAGGCCAGTGTCGCGTGCAAACTGACCACGGTGCCGACGATGAGCAATGCAGGCGAGGCGATCTGCTCTTCGGCGATACGGCGTGGCAGGCTGGCGAGGTCGGCGGCGATGATGCGCTGGTTCTCACGGGTTCCGTTTTCGACGACAGCGGCGGGGTGTGTGGGTGGCAGGCCGTGTGCAATGAGTTGGCGACAGATTTCCCTGCTACCGCCAACACCCATGTAGAAAACGACGGTTTGAGTGGGGCGTGCCAGTGCTGGCCAGTCGAGATTGACCGAGCCGTCCTTGAGGTGGCCGGTGGCAAAAACGACTGTCTGGGCGTGTTCGCGATGGGTGAGAGGAATCCCGGCATACGCGGCGCAACCAGCCGCCGCCGTGACGCCGGGAACCACTTCAAAGTCCACGCCGCAGGCATGCAAGGTTTCGATCTCCTCGCCACCTCGTCCGAAAATGAAGGGGTCGCCGCCTTTGAGACGGACGACCATTTTTCCTTGGCGGGCGAGTTCGACCAGCAACTCGTTGATTTCTCCCTGGGGCAAGGTGTGGTTAGATGCTTTTTTCCCGGCGCAGATGAGTTCGGCGTCGGTGTGTGCGAGATCGAGCGCTGCGTCGGCAATGAGGTGATCGTAGATAATGACGTCGGCGGCTCCGATCAGCCTTGCGGCGCGCAGGGTCAGCAGATCGAGTGCGCCAGGACCGCTGCCGACAAGAAAGACAGTGCCGGGGCGGTAGTGAGCTGAAGTAAGCTTCATCGGGTTGTTCGTTATGCAAAATGGCCAGAGGCGTAAGGATACGGGTGGGCGGGTTCGGCTACAAGCGGGTTCGTGCACCAGCAAAGTGCGCGCGCTGCGTGTTTGGTGTTTTGCCGGGGAGCTTGGCTGATCTTCTCTGGTGATTGCGCGAGATTGAATTCATGGAAGGATGGTACGAATGGATTTTGTGATGATGATTGTGGTGGCGCCTGCTGATCAGGCACAGGAGATTGCTGATTCAGAATGCCCGATGGACGAGTGGCAGGGAATTGAAGCTGCCGAGGTGACGCCCGCCATGCTGGCGCAAATCAGCAGTGCCCTGACCGGCGAGGCGCTGGCCGAGGCCCTTGATCGCTGTGAGCCTGTGGCCTGGGGCGATAGCGGTGCGTGCGTACTTGGTCTGGATGCGGCGCTTGGCACCCGTTTGCTGGACTGCGCCGATGAGGCGCTGGAGGAATTGGCCGAGGAACTGGCGGCCAGCGAGGCCTTTGAGACAGCAGGCTGGCAGGCGGGAGAGGTTTACTCCTTGCTGGTCGCCATGCAGGATCTGGCGACGCTCGCTTCCAGTGATGAGCTGCTCTTTTTTGCCTGGGTGCGCGAGCGTTAGGCCCGCCAGTAAATTGATTGCAGGCAGGCTAGGGGCACAGCACCATCCTCCTTGCCTGGGTTGGGGAGAGCGATAGCGGCAGTGTCGATTTGTCGCTGAGGCCAGGGTTGGGTAAAATGCGAGGCAGTACCTTGTTTTGGCACACTTTCTTGCTTTGGGCAGGTTTTTCCAACCCGCTGCCGGTAGCCAGTGTGTCTCCCTTCTTTTCGATTACGGCGCCGGGTGAGTTGCCTGGTGCCGTCTGACTTGTTTGGAATCACCGTTTTGACGCGTACTCAAGCCAACATTCTGTTACTGCTCGTTGCTCTTGTCTGGGGCTCTGCTTTTGTCGCCCAGGCGCGTGGCATGGATGGAGTCGAGCCATTCACCTTTACCGGACTGCGGTTTTTGTTGGGGGTTTGCGTGGTGGCCCCGTTGGCTTTGCGCGACTGGCGCAAAATCCAGGCCCGCACTGTGCAGCCCGCAAGGCAAGACATGGTCGGTATTTTGGGGCTGGGCCTGCTGTTGACCCTGGGTGCCGTTTTTCAGCAAATCGGCATGCTGTATACCACAGTGACCAACGCCGGTTTTCTGACCGCCCTGTATGTACCGTTGGTGCCATTGCTTTCTTGGGGGTTGTTGCACCTGCGTCCGCACTGGTCCACGTGGCCCACCTCGCTTGGGTGTCTGCTTGGGACCTGGCTGTTGTCCGGGGGTAACGGGCTTTCCATCGGTCTTGGCGATACCTGGGTCATTGCCAGCAGTCTCTTCTGGGGCTTGCACGTTCTTTACGTTGGCCGCATCGCAGACCGCATCGGCGGCCCTTATCTCGTGGCTTGTGGGCAATTCCTGGTGGCCGGCGTGGTGTGCACGCTGTGGGCCGTGGCCTACGAGACGATTACGCTTGAAGGGCTTCGTACGGCTTTGGTACCGATCCTTTATACGGGGATACTGTCGGTCGGTTTTGCCTATACCGGGCAGGTAGTGGCGCAGCGCTACGCCGGTGCGGCAGATGCGGCTATCATCCTTTCGGCCGAAACCCTGTTTGCCGCCCTGTTTGGCTACCTAATGATGGGGGATCGTCTGAATACGATGGGCGTCGCCGGGTGCGTGCTGATCTTCGTCTGCATCATTGCCGTACAGTTGGCACCATTGATCGGGACGCGTACCCAGGCTGATGCCTTGCGCAGCTAAGTGCCCGGCATGGCTGGCTGGGGTGCTTTGCCCTGCCGCGGTCTGGATTAAGCCGCTGCTAGCCTGAAAGAACGCAAAGGCGCTGCCTTTCCGGGGAAGCCTCTGCCTGCGGGCACGCGGTGGTTAACTTGAGGGGGCTATGCGCCCCCGGGCATTCTTGTCGGGCTATTTAGCCGCCGATTTGGAAGGCGACGCGGATGCCGCTGATCAGCATCTGCACGGCCATGGTGATCAGGATAAGGCCCATCAAGCGTTCCATGGCCTCCATCCCGGCTTTGCCAAAAATGCGGGCAAACCAGCCTGATGTGAGCAGACAGATCGTGTTGATCGTGCCCGCAACGACGATGGCGCCGACCCACAGCAAGGTGTCTCCGCTTTGCCGCGAGGCGAGCAGAACGGTGGCCAAGGCGGTGGGGCCGGCGATCATCGGAACGGCAAGCGGAACGATAAAAGGGTCGTTTGCCGGGATGTCGTCGCCAGTCGGCGTCTTGAGCGGTTGCGGAAAGACCATGCGCAGGGCAATCAGGAAAAGGATCAGACCGCCCGATATCGTCAGGGCCGGATCGCTCAGCCGCATCAAGGCAAGCAGGTGATCCCCGATCAGGAGGAACCCGATCATCACCACGATGGCGATGCAACATTCGCGCAGAATGATGCGCGATCGACGCGCCTCGGGGACGTTACGCAGCAGCGAGAGGACCACGGGCATGTTGCCGAGCGGATCGAGGATCAGCAGCAACAGAAAAACAAAGGAAATGAGTTCGCCGTTCATGGGAATGCCTGACGCACGCTGCGAAAAAATGACAATTATCGCAGATTGCCGATATGTCGTCGGCCTTCCTGTTGAATCCGAGCTTAGAATCCGTGCCTGACCTGGGAGAGGAAGGCCTGCGCCCGTTCATGGTCGGGATTGGTGAAAAAGGCCTGCGGTGTGGTGTCCTCGAGAATGTTGCCTTCATCAAAAAAGATGACACGGTCGGCAACTTCGCGTGCGAAGCCCATTTCATGGGTGACGACCAGCATAGTAATGCCGGTGTGAGCGAGTTCGCGCATCACTGCGAGTACTTCGTTGACCATCTCCGGGTCGAGTGCCGAGGTTGGCTCGTCGAACAACAGAACCTTGGGATCCATTGCCAGCGCTCGGGCAATGGCGATGCGCTGCTGTTGCCCCCCCGAGAGTTGGACGGGGTATTTATGGGCCTGGTTTCTCAGGCCGACGCGATCAAGTAGAGCAAAAGCGCGTGCTTCGGCCTCTTCCTTTGTCATGTTGCGCACGCGCATCGGGGCCAGCGTGATATTGCGCAGGATGGAGAGGTGCGAAAACAGATTGAAGCTCTGGAAGACCATGCCAACCTCGCGCCGGATGGCGTCGAGGTTTTTAAGGTTATCGTTGAGTTCGATGCCGTCGATGATGATCTCGCCTGCATCATGCGTTTCCAGCCGGTTCAGCGTGCGCAGGAAGGTGGATTTGCCGGAACCCGAGGGGCCGATGATGGCGGTGACCTGGCCTTCGATGAATGAGGCGGAAACGTCGCGGAGAGCGTAGAACTCGCCAAAACGCTTGGCGACGTTGCGTGCGACGATGATGGGGGTTGGCTTGGCAGTCATGCGGTACGCCTTCGCTAACGTTTTTGGCCAACCTCGAGTTTGGACTCGAGTGCGGCGGTAAGCGTGGTGAAGGCCGTGGTCAGAATAAGGTAGATCGCGGCGAGGGTCATGAACACGGGGATCGGCTGGTAGCTCTCGGCCTGGATGCGATAGCCGATCATGGTCAGTTCGACGACGCTGATGGCGTACGCCAGAGAGGAGTCCTTGACCAGCGAGGCGAGGTTATTGGCCAGGGCAGGCAAAGCGACGCGCAGGCTTTGCGGCAGGATGATATCCACAAAGGTTTGCATCGGGGTAAGGCCCAGGGCTCTGGCCGCTTCGATCTGGCCGTGCGGGACGGCCAGGATGCCGGCGCGCACGCATTCGGTATTGTAGGCGCCGACGTTGAGTGCCAGGGCAATCGCGGCACAGGTGAAGTCCGAGAGGACGATCTCGGGCGGCAAAAAGGTTGGGAGAACCAGCCAGACAAACAGAATCTGGAGCAGCAGCGGGGTGCCGCGAATGATCCAGACGTAGAAATCGCACAGCCAGCGCAGCGGGAGGAATTTCGACAATTTGCCCATCCCGGCGACCACGCCGAGGATAACTCCGGCCGTGCCGGAAATGATGGTCAGCAGGACGGTGACGCGCGAGCCTTCCGCAAATAATTCAGCCGCCGGACCGATGGGGGCCGGGAGGGTCGAGAGCGGGAGGGCCATGCCCCAAAGGAATAACAAGAGACCGACCATGGCGCCAGCCATGGTCAGCCCGGGATGCTGCTTGGTCCAGTTCATTCTTGTCAGGCAGCGGCTCGTTTAGCGACAGGTGATGTCGGTTTTGAAATACTTCTGCGAGATCTTGTTCATTGTGCCGTTCTTGTGGAGTTCGGCAAGCGCGGCGTTGACCTGATCCAGGAACTCCTTGTTTCCTTTGCGGGTGATCAGCGAAATTTGCTCGACGAACAGTTGTTCGCCGGACACGATGCCGGCCTTGGCGTTCTTGCCGAGGGTTTCCATGACGGTGAATTTGTCCGAAACCCAGGCGTCAATCTTGCCAGCCTTGAGCGCAGCGAAGGCTTCCGGGTCGGCCTTGTAGGTTTTCACTTCCTTGATGCCGTCGATTTTCTTGGCGGCGTCATAGTAGCTGGTAGCGATCTGTACGCCGGCTGTTTTTCCCTTGAGCTCTGCAGCGGTCAGCGGGCCATTCTTCTTGGCAGCGATCTGGGCGCCGGAGCAGTAGTGCGGCGCGGCAAAGTCGACGGCCTTGGCTCGCTCTTCGGTGTGGCCGTGCGAGGCGATGGCGAAGTCAAAGCGATCCTGGCTGACGGCGGCAACCTGAGCGTCGAAGGGGGCCGTGCGCCACTCGAGCTTGAGGCCCATTTGCTTAGCAATTGCCTCCGCGACATCAATTTCGTAACCGGTCAGTTTTTTGCCTTCGTAATAGTTGAACGGCGCATATTGTCCTTCGGTGACCGCGATGATGGTGCCGGAGGATTTGATGGTGCTCCAGTCGCGGGCGCTGACAGGCGCGGACAAAAGAAGCGTCAGAGGAATGACGGCGCTCAGTACTTTGGCGATAAACCGCATGGCTGCTCCCTGTATAGTGGGTTACGAGAGTGAAATGTCGGCCAATGGTTCTGGCCGGGCGTGAAAAGTCAAAGAGAATACCGTAAAGCGCGACATTTATGCATGCTGTTTTACCACGCGCAGGCAGGTGAAGGAAGCGTTTTGGCCTGGGCTTAAATGCATTTGGCTGCGGGGGCGACAGAAGCCCCTTCGGCCTTGTGGCGCAGGAGCGCCTCGCCGATAAAGCCGTTGGCTTTCATTTCTTCGACGAAGCGGGTCAACACCTCTGTCGCCTCTGTGCCGCGCCCTTTGGGAAGGCCCATGGCTTGCTGGATGACCATGAACCGTCCGGGCAGAAGGCGCAGTCCGGGGTGACGTAACGCATCGGTCTGCAGCTGCTGTTTGACGCCTGCGGCCACGTCGAGGCGATCTGCGACGAACTGGTCGACAACGGCTTGCGAACTGGGGGCTCGGATGAGTTCAGCTTCCTTGATCTCGCGGGTCAGGAAGAGATCGTAAGCGCTACCTTTGCCAACCACGATGCGTCTTCCGGGGCGATCAACCTCTTCATTGTCTTTGAGCGGCGAATCCTCGCGAACCAGGTAGCAGCCTTCAATGAGGACGTAGGGGGGGGTGAAGGCGATGCCTGCGCCGCGTACCGGGTCTATGGCGAAGAAGCCGATATCGGCCTGTTCCTGCGTTACGGCGTCGACCGATTGCCCGGCCGTGTCAAAAGCGATCAGTTCGACGGCAAGCCCAAGCTGCTTGGCGAAAGCCCGTGCCAGATCGATTGAAACGCCGAAGAGTTCGCCCGTTTCAGGGTGGCGGCGGGCCAGCAGCGGATTGCCGAGGTTGATCGAGGCGCGCAGGCTGCCTGTGGGCGCAAAAGTGCGCGTTATTGCGTCAGGAACGATCATAGGCCCTCCTTGAGATATGCGGCGAGAGTCGGGCGACGATGCGCCCGCCGTCTCTGGCTTTTTTGGAAGGATACACCAGCGTGCGCTGGTGATGATCAACGCAATGTCGTACTGATCCGCTTGATCCGATTGAGGGTGGTTACAAGGTGCTTGCGCAGTTCGCGCGATGCTTCGCGGTTGCGGCCTTTTTCCAGCAGTTCGAGTACATGCAGGTGTTGCAGGCACTGCTCGCGGATGTGGTCACGGTTTTTGATCGTGCGGTAGGAGAGCAGGCGCCGTACACGGTTCAAACGACGAATGGTGTCAATGAAGAAGGGGTTGCCAGAGGCTTCAACCAGGGCTTCATGGAATTCGACCCCGCGTTCGTGCAGTTGGTCGGTGCCGTCGGTTTCGATGCCGCCTTGCAGGAGCAGCATTTCGGCTTCGCGGCAGCGGGCGAGTACGGTGGGGTCAAGCCGGTAGCCTGGTTCGAGCAGCGCGGCCGGTTCGACGACGAGGCGTAGCCGGTAGGATTGCAGCAGGCTGTCCGGAGTGGTCAGCATGGTCGAGAAAACCCAGCCATAGCCAGGTTTTTTGATGGCCCAGCCTTCCTGGCGGATGCGGCTCAGTACGCTCTGCAGTTGCGAATTGGTCAGGTCGTACCGGTTTTTGAGCAGCGTTTCAGAGAATTCCGCTGGCAGTTGTCCGTCCAGCAGGTCATCGGCAATCCGGAGGTAGGCTTGCGTGACGATGCTCGATTCCGACAGGCCGAGTTGCTCGGTCAGAACCGAGGTCGGTTGTTGCAGGGGTTGAGCGACGAAGTAGCCCCGGTTGGCTTCGCGGCGCAGTATGCCTTTTTCGTGCAGGAGCTTGAGGGCTTCGTTGATGGGCGAGCGCGATACATGCAGCAAGTCCGCCAGGCGCTGGGCAGGCAGATGGCTGCCCGCTTCCAGCTTTTCCGAACGGATGAAGTCAACGATCTGGATGGCGATGGGTTTTTCGGTTTTCATGTGTTTGGGTGCAGGCTGGTTAGTACTTTGGGCCTGCGAAAGTCTGGGTCAGAGACGTTGCCTATGGGTTTGCAACGCGCTGATCCGCTTCCGTTTTTGTGCTCTCCCTGGCCCGGCGTTTTGTTTTCAAAAAAGCGTGTTCTGAATGATTTTATTTTTGCATAAAACAAAAGTAACGTGCAATAAAGATATCGATTGTTTTCATTATGTTTCGTGTGGCTCGCGTGTTGCGGCGCCTTTCAGAATGAATATGTTGTATGTATGGTACATTGAAACTGGGTTTTTCTTGTTTCAATTTGTTGATTATTTGGATTGTTTTTGTTGGTCGGAGTGTCGGCAAATGGTGGTTCTGCAGGCATGGTTTTTTTGCATTCTTGGGTGTTCTTGCATTAATAACTGGACTTGCTAGGGTGGTATGTGCAAGAGACGGATGGTGAGGCTGAGATGCAGGC
>CAZHFS010000016.1:0-20898 GCA_964531885.1 uncultured Propionivibrio sp. | reverse complement strand
GCTCACATTGTCGATTTGATGCGCAGCTAGGAAAGCGCTGAAGAAATCGGCGAGCTGGATCATGCGCAAGGCGTCCAGCGCGCAACGACCAAGACAGATCAAGACGACAGACGCGGGAGTAAGACCGAACAACGCAGCCGATATTCGCCCGGCCTGCGCAGCCACTGATTCAGTGCGTCCCTAACGCTTCACGGCCCGACAGGCGTGCCAAGTGAGAACCATAGCGAATCGGAATGGATCGGCTGCTTGCTTCGGTTAGAATTCACCATTCTAGTGTCCAAGCAAAAGAAATTACTGCCTCATATGGATTTAGCAATTATTCAGCATTATCTGATTCCGCTCCTGCAGATTATCGGTATCAATATCGTCCTCTCCGGCGATAACGCGATTGTCATTGCACTGGCTTCCCGAGCACTCCCTCCGGAGCAACAGCGTAAAGCCGTGATATGGGGATCCGGCGCAGCCATTGTGATGCGCATCGTGCTCACCTTCACCGCCGTCACTTTGCTTGAAATGCCGTATCTCAAACTCATCGGCTCGATCTTCCTGATCTGGATCGGCATTCAACTGCTCAACACCGATGAAGGCGAAGAAAATATCGAATCGGGCAGCACACTGGCTGCCGCCATTCGGACCATCCTGATCGCCGATCTGGTCATGAGCCTGGACAACGTCCTTGGCGTTGCCGCCGCAGCCAAGGGCAGCATGCTTCTGCTCATTGCCGGGCTGGCAATCTCCATCCCGCTCGTGATTTTTGGTGCAAACGTACTGCTCCGCTTGATGGAACGCTTTCCTGTCATTGTCACTATCGGAGCGGCCCTGCTCGGTTATGTCGGAGGAGAGATGGCTGTGACTGATCTTGCCGTTTCCGACTGGATCGAATCACACTTCTATGCCTTGCATCAAATCGTGCCGATTGGCTGTGCAGCTTTCATTGTTGTAACCGGCAAACTTCTCGCTGCCCGCAAGGCGCAGAACAGCTGAATCCTGCGTATTGAGTCGCTACACTAAAGGCATGGGGACAAGGGCAGTAACCAGCCCTTACCATTTCGCAAAAGCCATCAGATCAGACAGGATGCAACTCACGATATAACAAGCCATGTCAGCCGGCTTAGCGCCAACAGAATCCAGCATACCGAGGGAGGAAAAAATGAGAACGATCCTGATCCCCATCGACGGCTCGCTGTGTGCCCTGCGTGCCGTCGAACTGGTGGTTGCACGGCGTCAGCGCTATAGCCGCCCTGACGATCTTGCAATCCACCTGGTCAACATCCAGCCTCCTCTACCGCATGACGTAACCCGTTTTGCCTCGCATCAACAGGTTGCCGACTTCCACCTCAGCGAAAGTGACCGCCAAACCGCCACGGCGCGGCAGACGCTTGACCAAGCTGGCGTTCCTTACACCTATCACCATGGCGTCGGCGATATCGCGGAGGAGATAACGGCCCTCGCCGAGCGACTTGGCTGCGATCAAATCGTCATGGGCTCGCACGGACACAGCGCGCTGGCCGAGCTCCTACTCGGCTCCATCACGACCAAAGTGATTCACCTGGCAAAGATCCCCATCCTGATTGTGAAGTAGTCTCAACTGATTGAAACACCGATTATCCGGTCTGTTAAGAACGCGTCGGAGGCTTTCATGGAAACAGTTGCCTGGATTGCCGCTATCGTTTTCGCATTAACCATCGTGGTCGTCATCGCCAACGTTTTCGACAGCACGATTGCCGCGCTGCTCGGTGTCGTGATCATGATCTGGTCCGGCGTCATGACCGAAAACGAAGCCTTTGCGATGGTCGACTGGAATGTCATGGCCATCCTGGTCAGTGTCTGGATCATCGCGGCTTATTTTGGCAAAACCGGCATTCCCAGCTGGCTGGCCGTCAAGGCGTTGCACTTGTCGGGAGGGCACCCCGGACTGCTGGTCATGATCCTCTCCGTGCTCAGCGGCGTGATCTCGATGTTCGTCGATAACGTCGTGGTCATCCTGATGATGGCACCGGTGGCCCTGCCCTTGGCGCGGGCTCTCCACCTCCCGCCCACCCCGGTCATCCTGATGATCGGGTTTGCCGCGAACTTCATGGGTTCGGCCATGCTGCTTGGCGACCTCCCCCCCCAGATGCTGCACAGCGTCTCTGGGGCTGAGTTCATGGATTTCTTTTACCACTCCGGACGCCCCTCCTCCTTCCCGATCCTGCTCGTCACCTTTGCCATTACCCTTGGTGCCATGTACCTGTACGGCTTCCGTGCGCATCGCAAGACGGACCGACTGGCGCACGACACGGCCCGCATCCGCGCCCACATCCCGAACCAGCTCTTTGCAGGCATCGTGGTTATCTGGTTCGTTGGCACGGTCGTCGGCATGGCTCTGCGACAGAGCCTCGATGTGCAGCTTGGCTTCATCGCCATGACCGGTGCAGCTTCGCTTGTCCTTGTCCTCGAACTGCTGGGCGAACGTGCAGGCGCCCCCGGATTTGAACACATCCTGTCCGAGTTGGACTGGCGCGCTGTTTTTTTCTACATTGCACTCTTTGCGCTGGTGGGCAGCCTGGAAAAAGTCGGCCTGCTCGAACACCTCGCGCAGGCGCTACGCCCCGTTTTCACGGAGAGTTACGCGCTGGGCGCCACCTTGCTCTACTGGCTGAGCGTACCCATCGTTGGCATCGTTGAGCATGACGCTTACATCCTAACCTTCCTGCATACCATCAAGGATTTTGACAATGAGCAGGTGCCACACTGGCCCCTGTGGTGGATGTTGCTGTGGTCTGGCACGCTCGGCAGCAATCTGACCGTTGCTGGAGCACCAGCACTATTCGCGGCCCTCAACATCTGCCAAACCGAGGAGAAGCGACGCATCTCACTGCGCGAATTCCTTTCGTGGAGCATCCCGTTTGTTCTGGTTTCATCGCTGACCTGTTATGTGTTAGGCATGATCCTGTGGGTACTTCCCTTCGCCCACAGCGTGTCAAACTGAGCCCAAGGAGACAAGACGATGTACACGAACATCCTGATCCCAACCGACGGCAGCGCACACTCGGCCCATGCCATCCGGCATGCCGTCGAACTGGCGCGCGCAACCGGCGCAAAAGTCACCGGCTTGTACGTCAGCCCAAGCGCCACCCCCTTGGTATTCAAGGGCATCCTGCCGGTCGGCTACATGCCGCCTGAGGCACACGAAAAAGCGATCGCACGATCGGCAAAGCATTTTCTCGAGACCATCGAGAAAGAGGCTATCAGCGCTGGCGTATCCTGTACCACTCTCTCCGTCCGTGGCGACTTCCCTGCCGAATCGATTCTCCAGACAGCCGCTGCGCAAAAGTGCGACCTGATCGTCATGGCGTCGCATGGCCGAAGCGGAATCGCATCCCTGTTGCTGGGCAGCGAAACGCAAAAAGTACTGGCTCACGCCAAAATCCCGGTACTTGTCCACCGTTAGCGCCGTGTTCTGACCTGGCGACTCGCAGCGTAAAAACTATACTGGGGACAGGATCGCTCGCGCCTCTGTCGAGCGGCCGACTTGACCGCGCACGGGTTCATCCACAGCCTAACAGGAGGCCCCATGAAAAACGTTCTGCTTCCCATCGACGGGTCTACTTGCGCTCTGCGCGCGGTAGAGTTGATCCTCGCCAAACGAGCCCGCTACAGCCGCCCGGAGGAACTGAGCATCCATCTCGTCAATGTCCAGCTGCCCTTCACGGTCGAGGACATCCGCTGGGCCAGCAAGGAACAGTTGAACGAGTACTACCACAGCCTCAGCGAACGCGACACCAAGACTGCCCGTGAGAGACTCGATCAGGCAGGGGTACCCTATACGTGTCACGCCCTAATCGGCGAAGCCGCCGAGGAAATTGTCGCCCTGGCCGAACGCCTGCATTGCGACCAGATCGTCATGGGAACTCATGGTCGTGGCGCACTCGAAGGCTTACTCATGGGCTCGACGACGACCAAGGTCATCCACTTGGCCAAGATCCCGGTGCTCCTTGTGAAATAAGCGGCGCCTGTACGTCATCCCACGAACAGGCGCCAGCCGGCTCAGAGCACGTAGCGCGACAGATCCTCGTTCCCCGCAAGCTCGCCTAAGCGTGCATCGACATAGGCCGCATCGACGCACAAAGTCTGCGCACCGCTCGTATTGCCTGCCGAGAAGGCAATCTCCTCAAGCAGGCGCTCCATCACCGTGTAAAGACGACGTGCGCCGATATTCTCGGTACGCTCGTTCACCGCCCAGGCGACCTCGGCCAAGCGCTCGATGCCCTCGTTGGTGAACTCGAGCGTCACCGCCTCGGTCGCCAACAGGGCTCGATATTGCATGGTCAGGCAGGCATCGGTCTGGGTCAGAATGCGCTGGAAGTCCGCCACTGACAGTGAATCGAGTTCGACACGAATCGGAAAGCGCCCCTGCAATTCGGGAATAAGGTCGGACGGTTTGGCAAGGTGAAAGGCCCCGCTGGCGATGAACAGGATGTGGTCGGTACGGATCATTCCGTACTTGGTCGACACCGTCGTTCCCTCAACGAGCGGCAGGAGGTCGCGCTGCACGCCCTGGCGCGAGACGTCGGCGCCCTGCAGGTCGCTGCGTGAGGTGATCTTGTCGATTTCGTCGAGAAAGACGATGCCGTTCTGCTCGACATTGCGCACCGCCTCAAGCTTCACCTCCTCGTCATTAACCAGCTTGCTGGCTTCCTCGTCGATCAGCAGGCGACGAGCCTCGGCAATCCGCAGCTTGCGCGGCTTTTTGCGTGCCCCACCCATGTTCTGGAACATGCCCTGGATCTGGTTGGTCAATTCCTCCATCCCCGGCGGCGCAAATATTTCCGCCTGCATCGACGGACCGGCCAGTTCGAGTTCGATTTCCTTGTCGTCGAGTTCGCCCTCGCGTAATTTTTTACGGAATTTCTGCCGGGTGCCATTTTCTTCGGTTGCCTGGCCATCAGGGAAAAAATTGCCACGCGCAGATGGCAGCAGGGCATCGAGAATTCGCTCCTCGGCCGCATCCTCGGCACGCATGCGCACTGCCTTCATGGCCTGTTCGCGGCCGTTTTTGATGGCGATCTCGGCAAGGTCGCGGATGATCGTCTCAACATCCCGCCCCACGTAGCCAACTTCGGTGAATTTGGTGGCCTCGACCTTGATAAACGGCGCATTGGCAAGCCGCGCCAAACGGCGCGCAATCTCGGTCTTGCCGACCCCGGTAGGGCCGATCATCAGGATATTCTTCGGCGTAATCTCCTGCCGCAGCGGTTCGGCAACCTGAGCACGCCGCCAGCGGTTGCGCAATGCGATAGCCACGGCCTTCTTGGCCTTGGCCTGGCCGACAATATGTTTATCGAGTTCGTGAACGATTTCCTGCGGGGTCATCTGGGTCATAGCGATCAATAACTTCAACGGTGACAGACACAGTATGTTCTCATCGCCCGCGGCGTGTGGCAAACTTGCCTGTATCTTCGATGTGACGCGGTATCCATAAGAAGCCAAACAATGAAAACGCGTACTTTGTTCTTTCCCCCTGGCCGTGCCGCTCCCGGCATGATTCTGGCTCGTGCTGTCGTCGACAAGGACGGTCACACGCTCCTCACCGCCGACACGGTTCTTGAATCCGAAATGCTCGAGCGGCTTGTGCGCAGGGGCATTGACGTCATCGCCATCCTGGCACCCGATAACCGTGATGACATTACCATCGCCGAGGAAGTCCGCCTTGCCGAGCAACGCGTGGCGACCATCTTCCGCGGCCCCGGGTCAAACGCACGCAGAGAGCTTGAGTCAGCGGTGCTCGCTTTCCGCCGGGAGAGCCTGCAATGAGCGCCCCGACGCTGAACGAACTGACACGACACGCGGCAACCATCCCCTCGCTGCCCGAGGTGATCAATTACCTGATGCGCACGCTCAGCGACGAACGTGCCGACGTCGATACCCTGGCCCAGCACATCAACTCCGATCCAGCGATCGTCGGACGCCTCCTGGCCGCAGCCAATTCCGCCGCTTCAGGCCTCTCGAGCCCGGTTTTTTCAGCCAAACAGGCGTTTCTGGTCCTGGGCGCAGACCGGGTCGTGAAAATCATCCTTGCCTCGGCACTTGCCTATCGCTATGACATCCGCGGCAATGGATTTGACGCCCGCATGCTCTGGCGCCATTCGATCGGTGTCGCAACCTGTGCGCAAACCCTCGCCGAGCACCATGGCCAGATTTCCACGGAAATTGCCTTTACCAGCGGACTGCTGCACGACATCGGCCAGATGTTGATGTATGTCGGAAGCCCGACGGAATACCTTCAGGTTCTCAAAACACATCAAGACGAAGATCTGCCGCTCATTGAATGCGAACGCACCGTCTTCGGCTTCGATCACGCCAACGCCGGCGAAGCACTGGCCCGCACCTGGAAACTGCCGGAGGGCATCTGCGAGGCAATTGGTGCGCACCATGAACCGGACGGGATTGGCAGCGACATCGGCAACCTTGTCCATGCCAGCGAAGTACTCAGCCACGCCCTGGACCTCGGCGAGCAGAGCAACAACCGGGTGCCCGAACTCTCAGATCTTGCCTGCGCCGAACTCGGACTCTCCTGGTCCAAAATCGCTGGACATTTTGGCGAAATCGAAGCCCGTTACCAGGGATTTCGCAGTGCCCTGGGCATCTAGTGCCCCGCCCAGTGGCCAGCCCCCCAATCACTCAACCGATAGTTTCGATCGTAAAGCTGTGGTTGGTATATATGCAGAGATCGCCGGCGATGGTCAGCGCCTTGCGCACGACATCCTCAGGATCAAGATCCGTGTTTTCGATTAGCGCGCGCGCCGCCGACTGAGCGTAAGCCCCGCCCGAACCTATGGCCACAATGCCGAACTCGGGCTCAAGCACGTCGCCATTGCCGGTGATGATCAGCGAATTCTCGGCATCGGCCACAGACAACATGGCCTCGAGCCGACGCAAGGCACGGTCGCTGCGCCAATCCTTAGCCAACTCGACCGCCGAGCGCAGCAGATGTCCCTGATGCTTATCGAGTTTGGCTTCAAAGCGTTCAAATAGCGTAAAGGCATCGGCCGTTCCCCCGGCAAACCCGGCCAGGATGCGCCCATGATGAATGCGCCTGACCTTGCGAGCGCTGGCCTTGACCACAATGCTGCCAAGCGTGACCTGGCCATCGCCGCCCATTGCCACACGATTGCCGCGACGCACCGACAGGATCGTCGTGCCGTGATACTGTTCCATGAGTATTTCCTCTCCAGCTAGGACCGTGATTCGGGGTGATTCTCCCGCTCGGGCCTCAGTTCTTGGCCAGCGCGATCGTCGCCACCGCATTCAGCCCGACCACGCTGAACAGTTCCGCGACGAGCCGATTTGGATGCCGAAAGACAATCTGGCGCCCCTTGCTGCGAACCGCTGTCAATACGTTAAGCAAGGCGCCCGCACTGACGAAATCGATACGTTTAAGAGTGGCGCAGTCGATCAGCACATGCTCATGTACCTCGGCATAAGCCGGCAAATCGGGGAATCGCCCCCCCTTGATTTCACCTTCCAAGAGATAGGACTCGCTTCTGCCGCTGCCCCCTTCCTTGGCTGGCGCAACTGATGGCTCGGGCAACGCCACCCGATCGGCCTCCCAGGAAGGAGGAGAAACCTCAAATGTCACCGCGTAATCAATGGCCAGATTTTCGAAGTCTTCCTGCAAACCTTGCTGCTGAAAGATTTCGAGTTGCATCAACCAGCAGGCCTTATACTCCGCGACCCCCACGCTGACATGCGGCCTGAGCAAGCCAAGCAGCGCCTCGCGCCCGAGCAGTTCCGCCGGACGACGGGCCTTGCGGGCTTGCTGCAATAAGATGAGCATGCGCTCGCATCCAGACTCATCAACCGCCTTTACACGTGACAAGTCGATTTTCAGCCTGCCACCGGAGGCCAGAGCACGTTCGATTTCAGAAAACCCGTTCTGGTTGTCCTCGCACAAATCCCCTTTGAACAACGTGCTGCCACTGACCGTACTACCCGTCGTTTCGGGCTTCGCTCGGACGCGCCAAGCCGGGGGAGATTTTTCAAAGGCTTTGGCGTAATCGACGCTCAAGGCATCGAACGCAGAATGGTCGGCTTGTAGCTGATAGAGGTCAAAAAGCATCAACCACAGCCGCTCACCCGGGCCAAAAGGATATTGCCGGGCAGCGTGCTCAAGCACCACTCGGGCGGCGGTATCCTGCGCATTGGCATACAGGATGGCAGACTCCTGAGCCTCGGCATCCACCGGATCAATTTCTGCTTCGATTTGAAACTGCGGCGAACTTTCGCTGAACACGAAATCACTCAAACCCGACGCTTCAACCACGGGAAGGGCGCTACCTTGAGCTGTATTGGCAGACGCAGGTGCCTGCTTATCGTCCGTCGTTTGGCGCGTGGCGGGTGCCGGACGAGCCGCAGGCTTGGCGACGACGATTTCTGGTTTTTTGAATAATGAGAAGACCATGCCTAAACAAAACGGCAAGTGTTATTGGGTTTTATGGTGTTATAGCGAGTCCTTTTAACACAAGCCGAGGTCTTTCGCAATTTGCAATCCTTAAAAATTGATTTTCAGCCAAGCCTTTGCGCCTACTCAATGCGCCTGTGCTGGCACCAGACTCTGTCGCAACCCCTGCTCAATGATCTCGCGCGGCAAGTCCCGGCCGATGAACACCATGGTACTTTTCGGCACCTCCTCCTCGCCCCAGGGTGCGCCGCTGCAACTGCCAAGCAACTCATGCACCCCCTGCACAATCACCCTCGCCGGAACGCCCGCCACAGCAAGCACGCCTTTGTAGCGCAGCAGATCAGGCCCATAGATGCGGATCATGGCCGCGAGGAAATCTTGCAGACGTTCGCCATCGAACGGACGGTCCGCACGAAACACAAAGGACGAAACCCGATCGTGGTGCCGATGCTTATGTCCGCCCGCCAGGAAATCCGGCGCCACCTCCAACACCGCATCCAAATTGAACCCCCGGATGTCGAGCAGTTCAGTGAGCGGAACCTCGCCATGCAGGACTGGCCGTAGCGGAGCGCGTGGATTGATCCCGGCCAGCCGCTCGGCCAAGCGCACCTGCTGCTCGGCATCGACAAGATCGGTTTTGGTGAGCAGCAAGCGATCGGCAAAGCCAACCTGCTCCTGAACCTGCGGCTGCTCATCGAGTTGACGCATGGCGTGAACTGCGTCGACGGTAACGACCACTGCGTCAAGTACGTAACGCCGAGCAATCGCCTCGTCGAGAAAGAAAGTTTGGGCCACGGGCCCTGGGTCGGCAAGCCCGGTCGTCTCGATTACCACGCGCGCAAAATCGAGTTTGCCCGCATCCCGCTGCACCGCAAGGTCATTCAGGATGCGCACGAGATCGCCGCGAACGGTGCAACAAATACAGCCGTTATTCATTTCAACGATCTGCTCGCTGCCCGCCACCAGAAGTTCGTTGTCGATTCCGACTTCGCCGAATTCGTTTTCGATGACCGCGATCTTCTCGCCATGCGGCGCGCTCAGGATATGGTTGAGCAACGTCGTTTTCCCACTACCGAGGAAACCGGTCAGAATCGTGACCGGGATCGGCCGATCAACACGGCTCATCACTACCTTTCTGCGTGGCACAAGCGTCGCAGCGCCCGCGCAAATCATAATCAACCCGGGCAAGCACAAAGCCCGGCGGCAAACGTGGCACGACTGGTGGGGGCGCGTCGAGGCAGAACACTCCGCCACATTGTTCGCAGCGGAAATGCACATGGGTCGCATGCTCACCGACACTTGCCGCCGAAAAGCGGAAAACACGCGCCGCATCCGAATTCTTGTGCGCCAAGCCGCTGGCGGCAAGCCAGTCGAGCACGCGATAGAGCGTCACCCTGTCGATCAGGGGCGCGCCAAGCGCCTGCTCGATTTGATGATGCGTCAGCGGTGCCGGCGCAGCACGCAAGAGTCGCAAGACCCGCACTCGTGCTGGCGTCGCACGCGCACCGATGCTGCGAATCAACTCGCTGGCCGAGTCGGTCATGTCATCTGATGAGGCGCAAGTGGTCAAAGCAATCCATCGGTTGAAACCAGAACCGGCGGATTAAACCACGCCAACGGCAAGCCGACAATTGATTTTACGGTTGTATCGGGCAACTTCCTTCCCTCTGGAACCCATCCGCAGGCGACCTGCCTAAACCAAAACACCGGAGAAAACCATGCCACTTCCACACAGCCATTTTTTCAGTTTTTTATTGGGCAACGGCCTCGTCGCGCACCCACGCGTGCGTGACGAGGCACCTTCCTGCCCCCCCAGTGATCTCACGCCAGAAGCTTGTCGCGTTCTCTTCGCCGAGGGAACGGAATACCCGGGCAGCAGCCCGCTCAACGCCGAAAAACGCCCTGGAACCTTCGTGTGTGCCGCCTGCCACACCCCGCTTTTCTCAAGCCAGAGCAAATACGAAAGCGGCAGCGGATGGCCCAGTTTTTGGCAAGCCTTGCCAGGCGCCGTTGCCACCAAGGCCGACCACACCCTGGCAGTCGAGCGCACCGAGTATCACTGTGCGCACTGCGGAGGTCACCAGGGACACGTCTTCGAAGACGGCCCGCGCCCCACGGGCCTACGCTACTGCAATAACGGCGTGGCGCTCCGTTTCATCCCCGATGGCGAGCCTTTGCCTGCACAGCGCGACTGAGCCGATTCATCCTGGCTCGTCGAGCAGGCGTGAAGTTCGTGAGGAAGAAATGCGCATCCATCGCTGAACATCTTGACGCCCCTCTCCCGCCGGGACAGGCCAGCTAGAGCTTATCAAAACGCATTGTTTTCTTGGCACACATCGTGCCCTGCTATACAGAGCGACGAGGCTTGACCGCTTTATTTCTCGGTTTTACCGCCGGAGCCAGCGCGACGTCGAGCCCGGGGATGCGCCGCATCGTAGACGCGCGACAAATGTTGAAAGTCGAGATGTGTGTACACCTGGGTCGAGGCAATACTGGCATGCCCGAGCATTTCCTGAACGGCGCGCAGGTCGCCCGAGGATTGCAGAACATGCGAGGCGAACGAATGGCGCAACATGTGCGGATGCACATGTCCTGGCAGCCCCTGCGCCAAAGCGCTTGCGGCCAGCCGTTCCTCGACGACACGCGGATGAATGCGTCGGCCACGCATCCCGACAAACAAGGCCAATTCGTCGGCCGCAGCCAATTCCGGCCGTCGCTCCGCCCACGCTGCCAGTGCCTCGCGCGCCAAGCGCCCAACCGGTATCAGACGGGCTTTGGCTCGCTTGCCGAGCACCCGGATTTCGCCAGCCAATGCATCTTCCAGACCATCGAGGTTGAGCGCGACCAGTTCGGCGAGACGCAAACCGGACGAATAAAAGAGCTCAAACATTGCCCGATCACGCACCGCCTGCGCATCTGCCGCAACAGGCGTGGCACTTTCAAGCAGGCGAGCCGCTTCGTCAGGCGACAGGGCACGCGGCAAAGCTTTGGGCGCCTTGGGTGGGCGCAACCCGTCGAGGGGGTTACCCCGAATCGCACCGCGCTGCCCCAGCCAGCGATAAAAGCCTCGCCAGGCAGAAATCTGCCGCGCGAGAGATCGCCCACTCAGTCCCTGCGCATGCAAGCGCGCAACAATACGCCGGACATGATGACTATCCAGGGTGGAGAGACCGCCGCTCGTGAGAAGCGCCGTACTTTGCTCAACGAGGACGGCTAGATCGCGCCGGTACGCCGCGAGGGTGTGTGGCGAGACACGCCGCTGATCGGCAAGCGATGCCAGATAGGCATCGACCAACTCAGCATCGTCCATGGGAAGAGAACTACGATTCAGCGCAAGACACGCGCCAAAGCCGCCGAGGCGAGTTCGCCCAGCCGTTCAAGGTAAAGGGTCCCCATCCCGGCATAAAACCGCTGCGCATCCTCACTGCCGATCGCCAGCATACCGATCGTTCCTCCTCCGCGGCGGAGGGCAATCAGCGCCTGGGAACGCATATGCCTGGAAGCTTCCTCGCCGAACCAGGACGACGTCTCGAACCCGGAGGTCGATCCACAGTACGGCTGCGTCAGAGTCTCAGCAAAGGTCTGCAGTTCCGAACTGACCTCGGCGAACTCGGGCATTTCCTCATGCCCCGGCGGGCACGACCACAGGCGCAAGGCGACATGCGGAATGGCAAAATCATCGCGCAAATGAAAATTGAGGGTATGCAGAACCGACTGGAACGAAGCGGCGGCAACCAAGGCCACGCACAGGCGGTGCATCTTTTCGCTGATCGCGTCGTTTTCTTCACCAAACTGCAGCAGTTCACCCATTTTGCCTTCGAGCTGACGATTCTTTTCGCGCAGGCTGAGCATCTGCCGCTCGGTAATCGAGATGGTCCGTCCGCCGTGCGGATGAGGAATCACCAGGCGTGAAATGAGATCGGCGTACTCCTCGAAAAACTGCGGGTTATCCTGCAGATAGCGCGCGACGTCGTCAGCTTTCATAGATCGATTACTCCCGAATAAACAGTGACCGCCGGGCCGCACATGCGCACCGGCGCACCTGGACCATCCCAGGCGATGGAGAGCTCACCACCGCGCGTTGCCACGCGCACCGGCGAGTCAAGCAAACCGCGGGCAATACCCGCAACCGCCGCAGCGCAAGCCCCCGTACCGCAAGCCAGTGTCTCGCCCACGCCTCGTTCGAAGACGCGCAGACGGATCGCCTGACGCGTCACGATCTGCATGAACCCGGCATTGACCCGCTGCGGGAAAGCAGCGTGCCGCTCAATCAGAGTCCCTTGTTCCACGACCGGGGCGGCATCAAGATCAGGCACGACCTGTACGGCATGCGGATTGCCCATCGAAACAGCCGTAATCTCCACTGTCTGCCCGCCCACTTCGATCGGCTGCACAATTCGCCCAGCCTCGCCCAGAAAGGGGATTTTCTCCGGTTCAAAAACAGGAACCCCCATATCCACGGTAACCTGCCCGTCTTCTTCAAGACGCGGCACGATCACCCCACATTGGGTTTCGACACGGATCTCGCGCTTCTTGGTCAAACCCTGTTCAACCACGAACCGCGCGAAACACCGCGCCCCATTGCCGCACTGTTCGACTTCGCCACCATCGGCATTAAAAATGCGATAACGGAAATCGACATCAGGCTGCGTCGGCGGTTCAACCAACAGTATCTGGTCGCAGCCGATGCCGAAACGACGGTCAGCCAGCAAGCGCAACTGCTCACCATCAAGACGGATCGACTGGCGCACCCCGTCCAGCACGACGAAGTCGTTGCCCAGCCCCTGCATCTTGGTAAATTGAAGTTTCATTGCGCCTGGCGCTCCCATAGCTTGCCGAATCAACGCACCGAGGTATCGACGATTTCCATCGGCATTCCCCGCATTATAAAGTCCTCATGCTCTCGACCGCGACCCTTGCGATGAGAATACGGCGTTTTTCGTAAGCTCCCCCGCAGACAGCGCTTAGCCCCAATGACCACTTCTGCCTCTGCCGTCATTTGGCGCGCGCGGCGTATCGCCCTAAAATAGTCCCCTTTCGGACAGAGGGATAGCTGACCTGAAAGACAGCACCCAACGCCAACCCCACTTTCGCAGCAAGCTGACAGATCAACCACAGCCCGGTTCTTATGCCGCCCCATCCATGTTGAGTTACCTCTACAGCCTCCCCCTGGCCGCCCTGCTCTGGTTGCTGCACTTTCTCCCGCTCACCTTGCTGGCCCCCATCGGACGGGGCATCGGCCGTCTGCTCTACCTGTTTGCCTCACGGCGCAGGAAGATCGCGGCGCTCAACATCGACTGGTGCTTTCCCGAGCTTGACCAAAAAGAGCGCCAGGCCCTTGTCCACGCCCATTTCGCGGCTCTGGGCCGAAGCCTCGTCGAGCGTGCCCTTTTCTGGTGGGCCAGCGCCGAGCGCTTACGCCGCCTGATTCACGTCGAAGGCGAAGAAAAAGTCCACGCCTTGCGTGCTGAGGGACGCCCAGTCATCCTGCTCGCGCCCCATTTCATCGGCCTCGATGCCGGCGGCGTGGCAGTCACCATGCGCTTTGACATCGTTAGCATCTATGCCGCACAGGCCAACCCGACATTCAACCGCCTCCTCTACAAAGGCAGAACACGTTTCGGCAAGCAGCAATTACTCTCACGACAGGACGGCGCCCGCGCCACGGTCAAGGCCATGAAATCCGGCCGGCCCTTCTACTACCTGCCTGACTTGAACGGAAAACGGCGCGACTCTGTTTTTGTTCCCTTTTTCGGCATTCCTGCCGCAACGATCACCGGTCTACCGCGCCTGGCCAAAGCAGCTGGCGCGGCCGTCGTCCCCTGCGTGACGCGCATGCTCCCAGGCAGCGAAGGCTACCGGGTAGAATTCGGCGACGCATGGACCGATTTCCCCAGCGAGAACGTTGAAGCCGATACTGCGCGCATGAATGCGTGGATCGAAGCGGCGATCCGGACCATGCCAGAACAGTATTACTGGGTTCATCGCCGCTTCAAGACGCGCCCCCCGGGCATCGACAAACCCTACTGAGCCGAACTTCTGTCAGGAACCATAATGACCGATCGCGTCTTCGACACAGCCCTGCCCAAGACCTTTGCCGACTGGTGGGGGCTAGCGGGCGAATGGATCGAGCCCCCCAACCAGCGGCGTGGTGGCTGGAGCGGCGTCCAGTACTGCGTACTCAACAACCGGCGCTATTACATCAAAAAACAGTGCAACCACACTTATCTGACGTTGGGCTGGCCGATGCGCCGCCCGACGGTCGGCCGGGAATACCGCAGCATAGAGCGCCTCGCCAAACTCGGCGTACGCACCCCTGAGCCGGTATTCTTTGGAGAGCAGCGCAGTGACGAAGGTCTCCTCGCCATTCTGGTAACCGCTGAACTCAGTGGCTTTGCCCCACTGTCGGAGCAACAAGACATTACGCCACGGCAACGCACGATGCTGGCGGAAGAAGCGGGGAGTACGGTTGCGCGCTTTCATCGGGCCAGCCTGCAACACCGGGCACTCTACGACAAACACATCATGGTCCGCTGGCCAACACCTGACAGCCCAGAAATCGCCTTGCTCGATCTTGAGGGCATGCGCTTTGTTGGCCTTCCCTCCTTGGCCGCACGACGTGATCTGGCTCAGCTCCACCGCCGCCAGGCCATTTGGGGGGATGCCGACTGGGAAGTGCTGCTCCGCAGCCATGCCCAAGCCATGCAAGGACAATAACCAGGGCAGCGCCACTGTCCTCCGGCAAGGTATACTTGCCTGATTCAGCAGTTTCCCAGTTCAAATCACGAACTCACACATTCACATACAGAGATTCATACCGTGGCACTCACTATTCTTGGCCTTTCCGGCGCCCTGACCCACGACCCGTCGGCCGCCCTATACATCGACGGGAAACTCGTCGCAGCGGCTGAAGAGGAACGTTTTGTCCGCGACAAGCATGCCAAGGGACGCATGCCCTACGAGGCAGCAAAATTCTGCCTAGCCCAGGCCGGAATCAAGCCCGCCGACGTTAATGTGGTGGCCATTCCCTATGCGCCTATCAGCCTTTTCGAGAAGGCGCGCTGGCACTATGCCAAGCGCTACTACTACGCCCCCGACCGGGCACTCGATGCCATTTTTGCCGGCAACCGCCGCTACTATCGCTACAAGAAGCGCATTGAGTGGTGCCTGATCCAGCTCGGCTTCGACCTGAAGAAAGTCGAGATCGTCCCCGTCGAGCACCACCTCGCACACGCCGCGAGTGCCTACCACTGTGCAGGCTTCCGCGAGAAGACCGCGATCCTCGGCATCGACGGCAAAGGCGAATACGCGACGACTTTCTTCGGCTACGGTGAGAACGGCAAGATCCACAAGATCAAGGAGTTTTACGACCCCGACTCGCTTGGCGGCCTGTACGGCGCGATCACCGAATACCTCGGCTTCGAGATGCTCGACGGCGAGTACAAAGTCATGGGCATGGCCCCCTACGGCGATGCGGCCAAATACGATTTCTCACGCCTCGCCAAGTTCGAGAACGGCGAGCTGATCGTCAACACCGACTACGCCAACGTGATCGGCTTCCGCCGTTACAAGGAAAAGGGTAAGGGCTACTACTTCTCGCCCAAGCTGATCGACTGGCTGGGACCGAAGCGGGTCGGCGACATCGCGGACGACCCCTACATCCACTACGCGGCGAGCATGCAGAAGCTGTTCGAGGATCTGTCCCTGCAGATGATCGAGCATTACCTCGGTGACATCCTGCGCGAGACCGGCAAACTCGCCTTCTCGGGTGGCGGCGCGCTCAACGTCAAGCTCAACCAGAAGATCATCGCCCGCCCCGAGCTCAAGGAACTCTTCGTGCAGCCAGCCTCCGGCGACGCCGGCACGGCGGTTGGTGCGGCGGCCTACGTTTCGGTCGAGCGCGGCGTCCCGGTCGAGAAGATGGAACACGTCTACCTCGGACCGTCCTACAGCAATGAAGACGTGATTGCCGCCTGTGCGCGCCACCCGGCCAAGCCACAGTGGACCACGCTTGAGAACGTACCACAGCAGGTCGCGCAGATTCTCGCCGATGGCAATCCGGTCGCCTGGTTCCACGGGCGCATGGAGTTCGGCCCACGCGCCCTCGGCGGCCGTTCGATCCTCGGCTGCCCGAGCGCGCCCGGCATCGCCGACCGGATCAACGAGCAGATCAAGTTCCGCGAGCGCTGGCGCCCCTTCTGCCCGAGCATGATCGACCGCGTCGGCCCGCAGATGCTGGGTAGCGACCACCCGGCACCGTTCATGACGTTTACATTCAAAGTCGCAGATGGTTGGAAAGAGCGCGTTCCCGAAGTGGTGCACGAAGACGGCACCTCACGCGCCCAGGTGCTCGAACGCAAGCACAACCCGCGCTACTACGACCTGATGGTCGAACTGGAAAAACTCACCGGCAACGGCGTTGTACTCAACACCTCGCTCAACCGCCGCGGCGAACCGATGATCTGTTCGCCGACCGACGCGCTGAACATGTTCTACGGCTCCGACCTGGAGTATCTGGTCATGGAAGATATCCTGGTCGCCAAACCAAAATCTGCGCAGGGAGGCTGATGCATGGCCGAGCGCTGGGTCGTTCAATTCTGTCATTGCCACTACGGGCCGTTTCTTGACGTCGCGCGCCAGTACGCCGTGCTTTTCAAAGGCACGCCGTACAAGGTACTGACAATCTATCTGACCGGGAAGCCCAGCGAAAATGCACGCCTGGAGTCAGCATCAGACGAGGTCATTTTTCTCGACTACTCCAGCCGACAGGTGCGCGGTCTCAAGATTGACGCCATTCGTGCCCTGCGCCGGCTGATCGCCGGGCGCGATGTTGCGCTGATCATTGCCCACCGTTTCAAACCGATCTACATCGCCTGCATGGCGACAAAACTCCCGATCATCGGCGTGCACCACGCCTTCGGTGGCTATCTGCGCGCCCCGCGACGCTGGTTCGTGAGTGCATTTCGCCGGCGCCTGACCCTGCTGGGCGTCTCCGATGCGGTTCGTGACGACATCCGTCGCTGCCTCCCGGATTGGCCAACGGACAAAATCGAGACCCTGCACAACCGGATCAACGTCGCCGCCGTCCGCGCCACGCTCGTCCCCCGTGCAGAGGCGCGCACAACGCTCGGCCTGCCCGCCGACGCAAAAGTCATCGCCAACGTCGGCCGCCTGCACCCCGACAAGGACCAGGCCACCCTGCTGCGTGGCTTTGCTCAAGCACTCCCTGAACTGCCCCCCGGCACGCTGCTAGCGATCGCCGGCAGCGGCCCGCTCGAAACCGAATTAAAAACACTGACCAAGCAACTCGGCATCACCGATTCGGTCCGTTTTCTCGGACAAGTCCCCGATATCCGTCGCTATTTCCGGGCGTTCGACCTCTTCGTCCTGAGTTCCGACCACGAACCCTTCGGCATGGTTCTGCTTGAGGCGATGGCCGCCGACGTTCCGATTTTCGCCACGGCATGCGGTGGCGCCCCCGAAGTGGTTGCCGACCCCGATCGTCTTTTTGCCTTGGGCGACACCAGCGAACTCGCGGCACGCCTGCGCACCTTTTTCGCCGACAGCTCTCCCACGCAGCATGACGCAGCAAATGCTGCCGCAACGCGCCGCCTTGACGAACACTTCTCGGATCCTGCGGCTCAGCAACGGTTCTTCGCCCTGCCTGCCGTCGCCGCAACTCTCCCCAAGGCATGACCAACTCCGGCTCTCAGCGCATGGCCAACGGGGTCGCTCGGATCGCCCTTGTCGCCTTCAGCTCGCTCGGCGATGGCTTGCTCTACCTCATGATGGCGCACAACCTGGCGCTCAATGGCTACCGTGTCACCTACTTTGGTACACTAGGCTACCAACTCCGGAAATGGCTCCCTGAACTGAGCATTCTCCCCCACCCCGCACCGAGCGAACTTGACCCGGTGCTGGCAGAGTTCGACCTCGTGCTCATGAGTCCGCCACAGATCCTGCGCGACACACTCAACCCGGCACAACTTGCGGGCTTGCGCGAAAAATGGCAACTCCTGTGCTTGCGCGCACCGCGTGACTGGGAATCGGACCTGCGTGCCACTCTTCGTAGCCGTTGCAGCCCTGCTGCCTACGCAGAAATCGAACCCTTGCTCGGTGGCAGTGGCGCCATCCGCTACCGCCAGTTCGACCACGAAAGCGTGGTCGACATCGCTCTCGATTTCCTGCGGCACAAAATGCATCTGCAGCAAACGCAACGCCACGTCCCGATCGTACCGCCCCCAGGACTCATCCAGCGCCGCCATTCCCAACGGATCATCCTGAGCCCCGATTCGGCCAACCCGGAAAAAAAAGACTGGTCGCCGGATAGGTTTATCCGCCTCGCGGTCGTCCTCGAGGCGCAAGGCTACGCCCCTGTCTTTGTCGTCGCCCCACACCGCCACGACGAGTGGCAGGCCCGCATCGGCCAACGCTTCCCGGTCCCAAAATTCGACGACATCGACGCACTCGCCGCATACATCTATGAATCAGGTGCACTCATTGCCAACGATTCGGGCAACGGCCACCTCGCCTCCTTCCTAGGCATTCCGGTGGTAACCATCTACCGCAAAAACAACCCCTACTTTCACTGGCGACCGGACTGGGCGCCCGCGCGTGTCGTCGGCCCGTGGCTGACCCTGCATTGGCGTGGGAAAGCCCACTGGCGGCCTTTCATTCGCATCCCGACCATCCTAGCCGCGCTCAAATCACTGACATGCCAGACCAGAAACTGAATTTCCTGATTCTTGATGGCATCTCGGGGGTCCCGCTTGGCCTTGAAATCGCCGAAACACTCGAAGAGTTGGGACACACAAGCACCCACTTCGATTGCCTCAAACAGCGTGCCATCCCGTTGTACGGATTACGTTCGGCGTTCAGCAAGGCCATCGACAGGCGTACAAGCCACGATACTTTCTACTGCTTGCCGCGCCTCGACGCAGCGGCACTTGATACCCTCGCCGAGCGCTCGCAGCCGAATGTCATTCTCGTCATCGGGTTCATCTACAAGTTCTTCCCCCCCGCGACCCTCCGCCGACTGGCCGAACGCCACAAAGCACGCCTACTCCTCTACGACACCGACAGTTGCAACCTCTACAGTCGGCGCCGTGAATTCATCTATTTCATCGAACAGGAATTACCGGTCTACGACCGTATCCTGTCCTTCTCCAAGGTCACCACCAGATTCTTCCGCGACACCCGAGGACTCGATGCGGTGCACATGCCCTTCGGCGCCAAGCCGATACCGCTGAGCAATACCCCAAAGACAATCGACGTGCTCTTTGTCGGCAGCGGCGACCTGCGCCGTATTTTCCTGCTCGAAGCCATCCGTGAGCACGTTACGGTGCGCGGCAATCGTTGGCAGCGCAACGCACCGCTTATTTCAGCTCAGCTCAATGCACGCATCGACGACCGTCCGGTCTGGGGGACAGAACTGCACACGCTGCTCGCCAGCGCCAAGATCGTGCTCAACATCACGCGCACCGATTTTTACGGAGCTGAAACCGGGGTAAATCTGAGAATTTTCGAAGCGCTCGCGGCAGGCTGCTTTCTGCTCACGGATCATTGCGACGAAATTGCCGAGCTTTTTACGGTGGGTAAAGAACTTGAGACTTTCCGTTCTTCATCAGAACTCGCCGACAAAGTGCGTTATTATCTGGCACACGATACAGAGCGTGAACTAATCGCCAAAACTGGTGCAGCCACCTTTTATGGCAAGCACACCTGGCAGGAGCGTTTAGCCTCAACCCTGCTCCCTGATATCTCAGCCCCGAGCATGGCGACAGCACCTGCAACCAGCAGCACCTAGAACGAATACCAACACTTCTCCCGAGATCGCCCAATGCCGATCACCGCACCACAATCGACTGCTGCTGCCCTAGACAGCAAGCGCATCCCGGCTGTAGTCATCAACCTCTCCCGACATCAGGATCGGCTGCAATGGTTCATGGCAAACGCCGAACGCGTTGGCCTGGTAATCCACCGTTTGGAAGCAGTCGACGCTTCTGACCAGCTAAACGCTCAGGACATTCTGGCCTTCCGGGGCGCAGATGCAGCCCTGTCGACAGCTGAGGCCGCCTGCTTCCTTAGCCACAGGCGAGCGTGGCAACATCTACTCGACAGCAATGCAGAGTTCCTCGCCATTTTCGAGGACGACGCACACCTCGCTGCCGATCTCCCTGCCTTGCTCGCACCTGACAATATTCCGCCCGGCATTGAACTCCTGAGATTAGAGGAACCGTGCGGCAAAATTTCGATCGCCCAGCAAGCCTCACACCCCTTCGGTGGGCGGGGCATCCATCGTGTCCTGACTCGGGCTTACGGCGCAGCGGGTTATATCGTCTCGCGACGTTGTGCTGCAAAACTGCTGGCTGACACGCGCACCTGTGCACACCCGGTAGACGTTGTACTTTTCGACGACAACTGGGCAACCTTCAAGGATTTCGGCGTCTTTCAGG
>CAZHFS010000015.1:0-21004 GCA_964531885.1 uncultured Propionivibrio sp. | reverse complement strand
TTCCGATGGCCACGGCCGAGGCACACCCGGAAACGGCGCAGATGATGATCATGAATCCGCTTTCTGGCGGCGGTATCGCCGGGCTTTTCAGTACGCATCCGGCGACCGAGGAGCGCATTGCCCGTTTGCGCGCGATGAGCGGCGCCTGGCGCTAAGCGTTCTGCACTTTCCCTCTGCGCAAGGCGCAGGGCGGACCACGTCGGCGCACGCTACCCGTGCGCCGCGTGCATTCTAGGGTTGGGTTTCGTCGTCTAGCTGTGGCACCAGCGCCCGGTTCAGGCGCTCGGCAAGGCGATACCCTGCGGCGACGATACGGCGTTCGGCGATGCTCTTGCTGCGCTCGTAGAAATCCCTGCTGATCGCAACGGGTGAGCCAGTTTCACGCGGATAGGCATGGTCGCGCGCTTCACGCCAGCTTTCGTCGAGCCATTGTTCAGGAAGCGAGCCGGCCTTCGGACGCGGCTGTCTGGCGAGTAATTCACGTGCTTCGTGCGCCAGTCGCTCGCCACGCAAACTGGAGGCGATCGGCAGGGAATCCCAGAATTCGTGCAAGCTCATCAGCGCCTTGCGCGGATTGAAGGGATCCTTGACCGTGACGCCATGGCCCACTCGATCCCAATCGCCATTGGCGTCCAGACGGACGCTGAGGTGCAGCGGCTGGTGCGAGTCACCGAGCAGATGGATGACCCAGGGCAGGGCGTAGGTGCGCAGAAGCGGCTTGGCCGAAGCATCGTCGAGGATGGTGAGTTGCCGGACGAGTTGCTTGTCGAGCTGGTTGGTGTTGTAGCCGGGTGGCAGGGTGCTGCCGTCGATGGGGCGCAGTACGGTGTGCCAGCTCGAATGCCTTTCCATATCCGGGAAGCCTTGAAGCAGGGCGGTTGGCGCTTCCTTGCCGGGGGTGTAAAAACGGGCGTCGTTGCGGATTTCGTCGGGCCAGGTCGACGCTTCGACGAATACCGCGCGCGGCTGCTCCGATTTTGCCTTGTCGCGCCATCGCTCGATGTCAGGATGCGCGGCCAGCATTTGGGTGGCGGCGGCCCTCGCCGGCTCGGACATCTGTTGCCAGGCAATGTCGGCCACGAGACGATGGCCCGTGGCGTTCCAGGCCTGCGCCATGCCGGGCAGGGCAAAGAGCAGGCAGAGCCCGAGACGGCGCCACGGGAGCAGGAGATAAGCGCGGTCAGCGATCGAGGTCGGGGTCGTCATGCGCGCGGGGGTCGTCAGAAGGCTCAAGGTGAGTAAGCACATGCACCTGCTGGATGGCTTGGCTGAGGTCGTGCTCGATCTGTTCGGACAAATCGTGGGCGCGGCGGACGGTCCATTCGCCGGGAAAGAGGAGATGCACTTCGACAAAACGCTGGGCGCCGGATTCGCGGGTGCGGAGTGCGTGGTAATCGACGCCATTGGCCCGGTAGCGATCGAGAATGGCGATAACCTGCCGGTGCTCCGGCTCGGGCAGGGCGGCATCCATGAGGCCATGGGCAGAACGGCGCAGGAGTGTCCACCCCGTATACGCGATATTGGCCGCGAAGATCAGGGCCAGCACCGGGTCCAGCCACAGCCAACCGGTGAGGGCGATGCCGAGAATGCCGGCGATCACCGCAGCCGAGGTCCAAACGTCGGTCATCAGGTGGCGCGCGTCGGCCTCCAGTGTCAGGGAGCGGTGCTTTCGCCCTGCCGACAGCAGGACACGGGCGACGGCAAAATTGACGAGAGAGGCCAGCAGCGAGAGAACCAGACCAAGATCGATACGGCTCAGCTCGACTGGATGCCACAGGCGGTCAAGCGCGGCGAAAGCGATGCCGCCTGCGGCCAGGACAATCAGGAGGCCCTCAAATCCGCCCGAAAAATATTCAGCCTTGCCGTGCCCATAGGCGTGCTTACGATCCGCGGGCTGTTCGGCCAAGGTGATCATGGCCAGAGCCATCATCGCACCGGCCAGGTTAACCACCGATTCGAGGGCGTCGGAAAGCAGGCCGACCGAACCGGTGAGCCACCAGGCCAGGGTCTTGAGCAGGATGGTCGTTAACGCCGCGGCGATCGAAAGCCAAGCGTAACGCTTGAGGGACGGAGTCGACATCGGTGCATTATGGCGGGGTGCAGGTGCACTTGTCATCCCCATGCTAAACTCGCGACAGTTCTAATCTGCAGAGTTTCAGATCTTGGCGTCGTCTAACCCGAAACCCCCTCCGTCCGGGCTGCGCCGCGTGGTGCGTGTGCGCCGCGAAGCGACGGACTCTCCCCCTGCATCTGCCTTGGCGCCCGATTCGCTGGCCTTGAGCCTGCTTCTGGCGGCCCGGGTCGTTGCCGCTGTCCGCAATGGGCAAAGCCTGACCGAAGCGCTCGCACGCCTTTCGGGCGAGCCGGCCGGAGCGCGGGCCGGGGCGCAGGATGCGGCGTACGGCGTTTTTCGCCATTACGGGCAGGGTGAGTTCATCCTGCAGCGCTTGCTCAGTAAACCGCTGTCGCACGACGAAACGGTTGGATTGTTGCTGGCGGCCTTGTACCGACTCGATTCGCGTCCGGATGCCCCACATACGGTGGTTGACCAAGCCGTTACCGCCGCGGGAGAACTGGCCGCAGGGGCGTTCAAGGGGTTGGTCAATGGGGTGTTGCGCAATTATCTGCGCCAGCGCGATGCCCTGCGCCAGGCAATGCAACAAGACGATGTGGCGGCGAATGCCCATCCGGCGTGGTGGCTGACGCGCTTGCGCCGCGCCTTTCCCGACAACTGGGCGGCGATAGTCGCCGCCGGCAATGCCCCGCCGCCGATGACCTTACGGGTCAATTGCCGGAAGGGAACGCGCAATGAGTATCAGGCCCGCCTGGCTGAACTTGGCCTGACAGCGCGGCCGGTCGGTAAACACGGCCTGGTTCTGAGCTCGCCGGTATCGGTCGATGTCTTGCCCGGTTTCGCTGACGGGGCCGTATCGGTACAGGATGCGGGAGCACAGCGTGCGGCTGAACTGCTGGCGCCGGCGCCCGGTGCGCGCGTACTCGATGCCTGTGCGGCTCCCGGCGGCAAAACGGCGCACTTGCTTGAGTCTGCGGATCTTGACTTGCTGGCACTGGACATCGACGCTGCCCGATGTCGCCGAATTGACGATACCCTGCATCGTCTGGGCCTCGCCGCGACGGTGCGAGCGGGCGATGCCGCCGAAGTGGCATCATGGTGGGACGGGCGCCCTTTCGACGCCATCTTGGCCGATGTGCCGTGCTCGGCCTCCGGCGTGGTGCGCCGTCATCCGGACATGAAAGCCCTGCGTCGCGAAAGCGATATTCGTCCCTTGGTGCGTACCCAGGCAGCCTTGCTTGATGCCCTCTGGCCTTTGCTCAAGCCTGGAGGTAAGCTCCTGTATGCGACATGCTCGGTATTTGCCGAGGAGAATGCAGCCCAGATCGATGCCTTCCTGTTCCGGCAAGCGACGGCGACATGTCTGCATCGAGAACAACTATTACCCGGGGAAGACCACGACGGTTTCTACTATGCCTTGCTCCGCAAAGCTGCCGAGTGATCATTGGCGTGCGCCCCGGCTGACCTGGCTTGGGCGCGGCATCGACTCCACCCGACGCCGGTGGAGAACGTTCCTGCGCTTCTCGGCGCTTGGGGCTTGCAGTCTTGCGCTTTGGATGTGCTGCGGTCTCGCGCAGAGCGCTGAGATTACTGTACGTAATGCGCAGCTGTGGTCTGGTGACGACGCCTATAGTGTTTCCGCCGAGTTCGGCATTCTCCTCGACGGCCGGGTCGAGGAAGCGGTCAATAAAGGCGTCGTGCTGCACTTTGCCGTGGACTTCGAAGTGACGCGCAGTCGTTGGTACTGGTTCGATGAACAAGTGGTACGGCGTCAACGCAGCATGCAACTGGCCTATCTGGCGCTCACCCGACAATATCGAGTCAGTACGGGCAATCAGCACCAGACGTATGCCACCTTGGCAGAAGCCTTGCGTGCCATGGCCAGTCTGGCGCCGTGGGGGGTGGTCGACAAGGCATGGGTTAAACCGGAGTTGCAGTACGAGGCTGCATTGCAGATGCGCCTCGATTTGTCGCAGATGCCCAAGACCTTCCAGGTCAGTGCGCTATCGAACAAGGACTGGGCGCTCTCTTCCGGCTGGTGGCGCTGGGTTTTCGTGCCACGCGATGCTCGCCCTGTGCCGGCTCCTGCGGTAGAGCGAGTGCCTACTCCGGGCGTTGTGCCGCGACCCGAAGTCCCGGTTGTGCCTTCACTGTCCAGCCCGGTGACTGGCCCGGCCAGCGCCGAGCCTCTCCGTCTGCCGACGATCACGCCGTCGACTGAGGTGAAATGAGGGCACTGCTCATCATCGCCGCGTCGTTCGGCGGCATCCTGCTCTTCCTGTTGGCATCGGCCAGTGCCAATACCGCGCTGTTCGCCCGCCACTATCCCTGGCTGTTGGCGCTCAACGCCATCGTTGCCCTGGCGCTGTTCGTACAGATCGGCTGGCAGGTGCGCGCCCTGTGGCAGGAGTACCGCAACAAGATTTTCGGCTCGCGCCTGAAACTCCGGCTGATGCTGCTCCTGGGCATGATGGCGGTTTTGCCCGGGATCCTGATCTACGCCGTTTCGGTACAGTTCGTGACCAAGAGCATCGAAACCTGGTTCGACGTGCGGGTCGAAAAAGCGCTTGAGTCGGGGCTTAACCTCGGCCGCGTGACGTTGGAATCCTTGCTCGATGACCTTGCGGAGAAGGGGCGTGGCATGGCCCTTGAACTGGGCGAGCAACCGGAGGGGCAGTGGCGTGTGGCGCTTGGCCGGCTGCGTGAGCAGACCGGTGTTCCATCCGCCGCCCTGTTTGCGACCAGCGGCCAATTGCTTACGGCCGCGAGCGGTGATCTGGCGAGCTTCTTCCCAGAATCGCCGGGCATGGAGAAACTTCGCCAGGCGCGTGTCGGTCGCGGCTTGCGCGAGCTGGATGGAGTCAATAGCCGCGAACTGACCTTGCGTGTGCTGATTCCCGTACAGTCGCCGGGGCTTGGCAGTGAAACGCGGATTCTGCAACTGACCCAGCCGGTGCCAAGCGGGGTCGCGTCGAATGCCGAGCGCGTGCAGGCGGTGTATCGCGACTATCAGGAACTATCGCTCGGGCGCCAGGGGCTGACCCGGATCTACGCCATGACGCTGACCCTGACGGTGTTGCTGGCGCTGTTTACCGCGATTGCGGCGGCATTCATCCTGGCGCGCCGGCTGTCGGCGCCGCTATCCATTCTTGCCGAGGGGACGCAGGCGGTTGCCGCCGGTGACTTCACGCCGCGGCAAGCGATTTACAGCCGCGACGAGCTTGGCATACTGACCCAGTCCTTCAACAGCATGACCCGTCAGCTCGATGACGCCCGCCGCGATACCGAAATGCATCGGCTGGAGGTCGAGGCATCGCGCGCCTACCTTGAATCGATTCTCTCCAATCTCTCCGCTGGCGTTCTGGTATTCGATGCTGATTTCGGCTTGCGCAAGGTCAATCAGGGAGCGCAGACGATTCTGGACGAAAGCTTTGCTGACTTGATCGCGCTGGATGTTGAAGCCTGGCCGCGGGAGCAGGCCTTCGGGCAAGCCATTCTCGAAGCGTTCAAGAAGCACGGGGAAAAGGAATGGCAGAGCCAGATACCGCTTGACCACGGCGATGGCCCACCGCAGATGCTGCTGGTGCGGGGATCGGCGTTACCGATTGCCACCGGTGGCGGCTACGTGGTGGTGTTTGACGACGTAACCCAGCTCGTCGCCGCGCAGCGCAGCGCGGCGTGGGGCGAAGTGGCTCGGCGGCTGGCGCATGAGATCAAGAACCCGCTGACCCCGATCCAGCTTTCGGCTGAACGCCTGCAACTCAAGTTTGCGGAAAAACTGGATGGTGCGGAGGCCGAAATGCTGGCCCGTTCGACGCAGACGATCATCAACCAGGTCCAGGCCATGAAGCGCATGGTCAACGAGTTTTCCGACTATGCCCGCCTGCCACCGCCCGAACTCGTGCCGCTTGACCTCAATGGGCTGATTGGCGAGGTGCTTGGCCTCTATGAGACCTCGCATGCGATCATCCGGCTCGATTTGAGCGCGGGGATGCCCCCGGTTCTGGGTGATCCGACGCAGTTGCGGCAAATCATCCACAATTTGCTGCGCAATGCCGAGGAGGCCCAGGAAGGCGCGAACGAGGCTACGATCGATGTCGTGACGCGCTGGCAGGATGACAAGGCAGAATTCATCGTGGCCGACCGCGGACCGGGCTTCCCACCCGAAATCATGAAGCGGGCGTTCGAACCCTACGTGACCAGCAAGGTGCGTGGCACAGGCCTCGGCCTGGCGATCGTCAAGAAGATTGTTGATGAACATCATGGCCGCATCCGGATTGGCAACCGGCAGCCAAACGGCGCCGAGGTGAGTATTCGCTTACCGCTGGCATTAGAGAATACCGAGGGGTCCCCCTCTATGGAACAAACTTCAACCGAGAATTGACTATGGCGCAAATACTGGTCGTTGACGATGAGATGGGCATCCGCGAACTGCTCTCGGAAATATTGTCCGATGAAGGACATACCGTGACAGTCGCGGAAAATGCCGGGGCGGCACGTCGTTGCCGGAGCGAAAAGCGGCCCGATCTGGTGCTGCTCGATATCTGGATGCCGGACACCGACGGAATTTCGCTGCTCAAGGAATGGTCGTCCACGGGTTTGCTGACCATGCCGGTGGTGATGATGTCAGGGCACGGCACAATCGATTCGGCGGTCGAAGCGACGCGCGTGGGTGCGGTGGATTTCCTCGAAAAGCCGATCGCCCTGCAAAAACTGCTGACGACCGTCAAAAAGGCCCTCAAGCATGAAGTCGCGGCGCAGAAGCCGCCGCTGACCCTCGATGCCTTTGCGCGTTCGCCGCTGCTAAAAGACCTCAAGAAACGACTTGAACAGGCGGCAGCCAAAACGTCGATCCTGTTGCTCAAGAGTGCCTCGGGCAGCATTGCCGAGATCTGCGCCAGGACCTTGCAGACGCCGAAAACCCCATGGCTCGACCTGTCCGCATCGAGCGCGCCACTGACCCAGGAAATGCTCGAGAACGCCAGCGGCGGAATCCTTTTCATTTCCGACCTGATGCTGCTTGGAAAATTGCAGCAGAAAAATCTGGTGTTTGCGCTCGACCGGCTCGACAAATACAAGCTGCAGTTGATCGCCGCGTACACACGGCCGCTTTCGGCGCTCGAAGAAGCTGGCTGGGACCATGGCTTGGTGGCCCGACTTGGCGAAGTGTGGGTGACCCTGCCGCAACTCTCCGGGCACTCGGGTGATGTACCGGAAATCGCTTCCTTGATCCTTGCCCATCTCGTGGAACGCAAGGATGTCCCAGCGCGCTATTTTTCGAGCGGCGCGCTCAACTCCCTGCGTCTGCATCACTGGCAGGGGGAGTGGGGCGAATTGCTGGCCACGGTGCGCAACCTTGCCTTGTCGGCGCTTGAGGAAGAAATATCGGTCGAGGACGTCGACAGCGTGCTGCTGCGTGAGGTCGACGATGTGCCGAAGGCTCCGCCTGCGCTGCCACTGTTCAACAAATCGTTGCGCGAGGCGCGTGAAGAGTTCGAGCGGCTGTATTTTGAGCATCATCTGAAGAACGAGCGGGGTAATATGACCCGTGTCGCCGAGAAGACCGGCCTTGAGCGCACGCATCTCTATCGCAAGCTCAAGCAGCTCGGACTCAATTTGGCGCGGCGCGGCGAAGAGCACGAATAATCCACAGGGTTACACAACGGGGAGTCACGCACAGTGCGCATTGTCATTCTCGGTGCCGGCCAGGTCGGGACGAGCGTGGCCCAAAGCCTCGTTTCGGAAAGCAACGACATCACCGTTGTCGATAGTGATGAAAAACGGCTGGCCTACCTGCAGGAACGCCTCGATTTGCGCACCGTCTGCGGCAACGGTGTCTTGCCTTCAGTCCTCGGCAACGCTGGTCTGGACGATGCGGACATCTTCCTGGCGGTGAGCCAGAGCGATGCAACCAACCTCGTGGCATGCAAGCTCGCAGCGAGCGTGTTCAACGTGCCGACACGTATCGCCCGCCTGCGTTCGCCGGAGTATCTGGCAGCCGGTGCGCCGCTGGCGGATGCCGAATTTGGCGTGAATTACGCCCTCTGTCCCGAGAAGGTGATCACCGATTACCTCGTTAAGCTGGTCGACTTCCCCGAGGCCCTGCAGGTGCTGACCTTTGCCGACGGGCGGGTGGTTCTGGTCGGGATGCGGGCCGAGGCCGGAGGGCGCCTGGTGGGCCAGCCGATCAAGACCTTGCCGGCCCACCTTGGCGAAGGCAGCGATGCGCGCATTGCCGCGATCTTCCGGCGAGGACGATCCATCCCGCCGACCGGCGATACCGTCATTGAGGAAGGCGACGAGGTTTTTGTCCTGGCAGCCGAGGAGCATATCAGGCAGGTCATCCTTGAACTTGGCCGGCAGAAGCAACCGGTCCGCCGGGTCGTGGTCGCGGGGGCGGGGAATATCGGCTTGCGGGTAGCCAAACAGTTATCGGCACGCGTGCAGGTCAAGCTGATCGAGAGCAACGCGGCCAGGGCGTACGCGGTTTCCGGCGATGCCGGGGATGCTCTGGTCCTGCACGGTGACGCGACGGACGACGAACTGCTCAACCAGGAGGGGATTGAGGAAACCGATCTCTTTCTTGCGCTGACCAACGATGATGAAGACAACATCATGGCGGCGTCACTGGCCAAGAATCTCGGCTGCGGCCGGGTGTTGGCGCTGATCAACCGGCGTGCCTATGCCGATCTCGTGCAGGGGGGGCCGATCGACATCGCGATTTCGCCCGCCCAGGTGTCGATCGGGGACCTGCTCACGCATGTCCGGCGCGGATTCGTGGTCAAGGTGCATAGCCTGCGCCGCGGGGTTGCGGAGGCTCTGGAAATTGTCGTGCATGGTGACGAGCGGACGTCGAGCGTGGTCGGACGTCGGGTCGGCGAACTCAAGCCCATCCCCGGTGCCACGCTGGCGGTGATTGTGCGCGAGGCGGCGCTGGACGACATGCCGGCCAGTTTGAGCGATTACAACGACCTGCCACCCCGTGCCCGGGTGATCATTGCGCACAAATCGGAAGTGATCCTGAGCGGCGATCACGTGATCGTCTTTTGCGTCAATAAAAAGGTCGTGCGCCGGGTCGAGAAGCTCTTCCAGGTCGGCGTCGGCTTCCTGTGAAGCAGCGGCTTTTTCCCGTCATCCGGGTGCTCGGCATGTTGCTGGGCCTCTTCTCGCTGACGTACGCGCTGCCGATCCTCACCAGCCTGATTGCCAATGACGGCGCGCTGCAGCACTTTCTGCGCGCACTGCTCAGCTGCCTGCTGGCTGGGTTTTCCTTGTGGTGGCCGACCCGCCGCTACCGGCGCGAACTCAAACCGCGCGATGGTTTTCTCCTGGTGACGCTGGCCTGGGTACTGATGGCCGCGATTGCCACGGTGCCGCTGCTGCTGGCCATTCCCGGCTTGTCGTTCACCGATGCCTTTTTTGAAACGATGTCCGGTCTGACGACGACTGGGGCCACGGTGCTTACCGGCCTCGAGACCCTTCCAGCGTCGGTGAACCTTTGGCGGCATGCGCTCAACTGGTTCGGTGGCATGGGGATCATCGTCTTTGCGGTGGCCATTCTGCCCTTGCTCGGTGTGGGCGGGATGCAGCTCTACCGGGCAGAGACGCCCGGGCCGATGAAGGATTCCAAGCTCACTCCGCGTATCGCCGGGACGGCGAAGGCGCTGTGGTTGGTCTATTGCGGGATTACCCTGGCCTGTATCCTAGCCTTGCGGGCGGCAGGAATGAACTGGCTGGATGCGGTATGCCATGCATTCGCTGCGCTCTCGTTGGGCGGCTTTTCGACCTATGACGCCAGTGTGGGTTACTTCGACTCGCCACTCATTGAGGCCGTGTTGATCGTCTTCATGCTGCTGGCAGCAATGAACTTTGCCACGCACTTTGTCGCTTTGCGCGGAAGATCGCTGGCTGCGTACTGGAAAGATATCGAGGTGCGTGCGCTGCTGGCGCTGATTGGCGCGAGCATTCTCGTCTGTGCGACCTTTCTCTGGGTGGTCGGCGTCTATGATGAATGGTTGCTGGCGGCTCGTCATGTGGCGTTCAATCTGGTATCGATCGCCACCGACTGCGGATTTGTCAGCCTCGATTACGATCAGTGGCCGGTCTTCGTGCCGATGTGGATGCTGTTCCTCTCCTGTTTTGCGGCGAGTTCAGGCTCCACCGGCGGCGGAATCAAGTTGATCCGCGCCTTGATCCTGATTCGCCAGGCGTTGCGGGAGCTCGAGCGGCTGGTGCATCCGGCGGTGGTCAATCCGGTGCGCGTCGGGGGGGCGGCGATTCCGCCCAATATTGCCGGTGCCGTGCTCGGATTCATCTTTCTATATGTGTTCACCGTGGGCGAACTGACTTTCTTCCTGATGGCCAGCGGCATGGACTTTATTTCTGCTTTTACGGCCATCATCGCCTGCATCAACAACGCTGGGCCAGGTCTCGGGGCTGTCGGGCCGGCACAAAACTTCGGAGTGCTCACCGATTTTCAGACCTGGGTCTGCTCGTTCGCCATGCTTGCCGGGCGACTCGAAATCTTTACCCTGTTTGTCCTGTTTACCCCGTATTTCTGGCGCCGCTGACGAACGCTGACGGGAAGGCGTGGCGCCCGGGCAGCGAACACGCCATAATCGGGCTTTTGGCGCGTTTTTGCCGCCGCGGAGCCTACCGTGACCCGACCCCGCAATGACAACTTCCTGCGCGCCTTGCGCCGGGAACCGACCGACTACACTCCCCTTTGGCTGATGCGCCAGGCGGGGCGTTACCTGCCTGAGTATTGCGAAACGCGCAAACGTGCCGGCAGCTTCCTGCAACTGTGCAAGAACCCGGCGCTGGCCTGCGAAGTCACTTTGCAGCCCTTGGCGCGTTACAACCTCGATGCCGCCATTTTGTTTTCTGACATCCTGACCGTACCCGATGCGATGGGGCTCGGGCTCTATTTTGCCGATGGCGAGGGGCCGCGCTTTGAGCGGCCGCTGCGCGAGGAATGGGCGATTCGCGCGCTGACGGCGCCAGATCCCCATGATCATCTGCGCTATGTGGTCGACGCGGTGGCCGAGATTCGCCGCGCGCTGGATAACAGCGTGCCGTTGATCGGCTTTTCCGGGAGTCCATTCACCCTCGCTTGTTACATGATCGAGGGCGGTTCCAGCAGCGACTTCCATCAGGTCAAGCGCATGCTCTATGGCCGTCCCGATCTGATGCACCGTATCCTCGAGGTGACAGCCGAGGCGGTGACGGCCTACCTGAATGCTCAGATCGAGTCGGGCGCTCAGGCAGTGATGCTCTTTGATTCGTGGGGGGGTAGTTTATCCGCCGCAGCCTACCAGGAGTTTTCGCTGGCGTATCTGCAACGCATTCTCGCTGGCTTAAAGCGCGAGCATGAGGGTGAGCAGGTGCCAAGCATCGTTTTTACCAAGGGAGGCGGTTTGTGGCTGGAGTCCATTGCCGCGAGCGGCTGCGATGGCGTGGGCCTGGACTGGACGATTGATCTAGGCGAAGCGCGTCGCCGTGTCGGAGATCGTGTTGCCCTGCAAGGCAACCTGGATCCGGCCGTCCTGTTGTCGACGCCGGAAGCGGTGCGCCGGGAGACCTTGCGTGTGCTCGATGCCTTTGGTGCAGGCGAAACCGGGCACGTCTTCAACCTTGGGCACGGGATTTCCCAACACACCCCGCCAGAACATGTGTCCGTGCTGGTCGAAACGGTACATGCCTACCGCCGTTTACCCGCTTAAAAAGAGCAATTTTCGGCAACATTGAGCTTGACTTATGCACAGATTTGCGGTCGATGTCACAATTCGTTACAAGACCGTATGAAAATCAGCGACTTAAGCTTATCTTGTTGATTATTTGGAATAATTTATGTTGCCTCGTTTTCGGGCGGAGTAAGCAGAAGCCTTGTCAGGCAAGCCTTGAAAGGGGTTTTGCAAGCACTGTTCACAGTGTTATCCACAGAAAATGTGAACAAGTCAGTTTTGTTAAGAAAGTGAATGGCTTACCGTTGGTTTGAAGAAATGAGGCTAAGAGTGTCAGCCAAGTCGCAGGTGGGAGATTTCGTTGGCTGAGGTCTGCGCCGTAGGCCGGGTTGCCCGAGTAGCGCTGGACGTTCCGATTCACCGTCTGTTCGATTACCGGGTTCCCGCCAGCGAGTCACTTGGGCCGGCGGATATCGGGCGACGGGTGCGCGTGCCGTTCGGTACCCGCTCGCGCATGGGCATCCTCGTCGATCTGCCGGGGGAAAGTGATCTGCCGCTGGCCGAGCTACGCGAACTTGAGGCCGTCGACCACGACCTGCCGGTGTTGCCGGACGACTGGTTTGCCTTGTGCCGTTTCTGTTCGGAGTATTACCAGGCGCCGCTTGGCGAAGTCATGCTGTCGACCCTGCCGGCGGGCTTGCGCCGGACCGATCCGCCCAAGGCGCGCACGCCGAGGCCGCGCGCCGCTGTACCGTCAGTTGAGGCCCCGACCCTGACGGACGAGCAGATGGCCGCCCTGGCTGAGGTCGAGGCACACGGTGATGGTTTCCAGGCGTTTCTCCTGCATGGGGTGACCGGCAGCGGTAAAACGGAGGTTTATCTGCAGCTGGTCGCCCGGGCCTTGGCGGCTGGCAAGCAGGCCTTGCTGCTGGTGCCGGAAATCAACCTCACCCCGCAGCTTGAAGCGCGCGTGGCCGCCCGCTTCCCGAACGCCGGACTCGTCAGCCTGCACAGCGAACTTGCCGATGCGGCACGCTCGCGCAACTGGCGTGCTGCACTCGTAGGGACCGCCAGAATCGTGCTGGGTACCCGCCTGTCCGTATTTACGCCCATGCCCGAGTTGGGCCTGATCATTGTCGACGAAGAGCACGATTCCTCGTTCAAGCAACAGGACGGTATGCGTTATTCGGCCCGTGACGTGGCGGTGTTTCGGGCGCATTCTCTGGGCATTCCTATTATCCTGGGGTCGGCCACGCCCTCCCTGGAGAGTTGGGCCAATGCCACTGATCCGCGCACGCCGGCGCGCTACCGCCTGCTGACCTTACACGAGCGCGCCGTCGAAAGCGCGCGCCTGCCGCAGGTGCAACGTGTCGACACCCGTCTCGAGAAACTCGAGGATGGGTTGTCCGGCGTTCTGGTGCGCGCCATCGCGGCTCGCCTGTCGCGCGGCGAGCAGAGCCTTGTCTTTCTTAACCGGCGAGGCTATGCGCCGGTACTCGGATGCGCGGCTTGCGGCTGGATTTCGAACTGTCCGCGCTGCGTGGCACACCTCGTCCTGCATCTGGCCGACAAGCGCCTGCGTTGCCATCACTGCGGGTATGAGAGCCGGGTGCCCAAAGCCTGCCCAACCTGCGGCAACCAGGACATCCTGCCCTTCGGGCGTGGTACCCAACGACTGGAGGCTGCGCTGGCCGAGCGTTTTCCACAGGCGCGCATCCTGCGGGTGGACCGGGATTCAGCCAAAAGCCGCAAACAATGGGAAGCCTTGTGCGAACAGATCCATGCTGGCGAAGCGGACATCCTCGTTGGCACGCAAATGCTGGCCAAAGGGCACGATTTTCCCAAGCTGACGCTGGTTGGCGCGCTGGGGGCCGATGCGGCGCTGTTTGCCGCCGACTGGCGTGCGCCAGAAAGGTTGTTCGCCCAGTTGATGCAGGTAGCCGGGCGAGCGGGACGCGCCGAGTTGCCGGGTGAGGTGATCATTCAGACCCAATTTCCCGAGCATCCCCTGTTCGCTGCCCTGGTGGCGCACGATTATCCGGCGTTTGCCAATGCACAACTGAAAGAGCGTGAGCAGGCCGGATTTCCGCCTTATGCCTTCCAGGCGATGCTGCGCGCTGAAGCGCCTCAGATGGCCGACGCCCTTGCTTTCCTGCTCACGGCGAAGGAATGGCCGGAGGCGGGAGCACACCCGGAAGTCTTCCTCTACGATGCCGTGCCGATGCGTCTGGCGCGCCGGGCCAACCTCGAACGTGCCCAGTTGCTGGTTGAGTCGCCGTCACGCCGGGCCTTGCAGCGGTTTTTGAGCGCTTGGTGCGCAGTCCTGGATGCCCAGAAGGCGCCTTCGCGCCTGCGCTGGCATCTGGAAGTCGATCCCCTGGAGTTCTGAGATGTCGTTTGCGTTGCCTTATCCCGATTTGGTCATCTTCGATTGCGACGGCGTGCTTGTCGATACCGAACGCGTGAACAATCAGGTCATGGCCGAGCTCGTGGCCGAGTACGGTTTGCAGTTGTCCTTCAACGAAGCTGTTGAAATGTATATCGGCAAGTCGACCGAGGATTGTCTGCGGGTGACCGAAGAGCGCTTGGGGCGGCCGGTGCCGGACAACCTGCATGCCCGCTGGGTGGCCCGCACGCGTGAGCGGCACAACCGGGAACTGCAGCCGATAGTCGGGATCGAGGCGATCCTGGCGAGTCTGGATCGCCCGTACTGTGTTGCTTCGAATGGATTGCATGCCCAGATCCGGCATAGTCTCGGCCTGACCGGCTTGCTGCCATGGTTCGAAGGCCGGATGTTCAGCGCCGAAGATGTGGCGCGTCCGAAACCTGCCCCCGATCTCTTCCTGCACGCGGCGCGCAGTTGCGGCGCCGACCCGGCCTGTTGTCTTGTCGTCGAGGATACGCCGACCGGGGTCCGGGCAGCACGCGCGGCCGGGATGTCGGTGCTCGGTTTTGCCGGCCTGACGCCGGTTGAGCGTTTGCTGGAGGCCGGGGCGCATGCGGTGTTCCGGGCCATGGACGAACTCGGTGACTGGTTGGCGGCGGGTGAGTCACCGGTTTCCGCCTTGCGCCCGCATTGAGCGCTGGTCTGGCGCAGTGGCTTTGGCGATAATTGATGCACTGCGTCTGCGCACGCGATTACGGAGAGCCTCATGCCTGTCGAGACCCTGACCCCGCCCGGAAGCTTTGCTCCGATTGGCCCCTACAGCCACATTGCCAAGGCTGGCTCCTTTGTGACCCTGTCCGGTACGCCAGGCGTTGATCCGGCCACGGGCGAACTGGCCGGCGAGGATGCCTATACCCAGGCCCGGCAGATCGTACGCAATTTCCGCAACATGCTGGCGGCCGTGGGCGGCACCCTGGAAGACGTGCTGCACGTGCATGTCTATCTCAAAGACTGTGCCGACTTTGCCGAAATGAATCGGGCCTATGCCGAGGAATTCGGCACGCACCGGCCGGCGCGGACGGTGATCGGGGTCGCCGATCTGCCAAAACCCGGGGCCCGCATGACGATGAACCTCACCGCTGTGTGCAACGGCAGCGAGTCGGACCGTTTGCCGCCCAATTGGCTTTAAGCGACGCTACAGATCAGAGCACCGATTGGTTCACGCCTTTGCCCAGACGAAAACGCGCTGGGGCTGCGCATTCTCTGGCATCATGCCGGCCATCCGCCCAGCTGTGCTGGCGGAAGGTATTAATCTGTCGTCGTGGAACGGACGGCCGTGTTCGGCGGGCAAATCGCCCCCAAGAGGCGCGAGCGTGTTGTTGCGCGGCGCTGTGCAATCGAGTGAATCATGGTGAAAGAAAAACTGCCGCGGCGTCCTGTCTCGGATCTGTCGGTCATGCTGGCAACACTCAATCCGGTGTTGCATTCCGGGGTGTTCGTTTTTGCCACGGCCAGCGAGCTGACGGCCGAGGATGCGCCGCATATCGTGTCCAGCATGCGGGAAGAAGAAGGCTTGAGTGTGATCGCCGCAGAGGAGCATGCCGCTCGCCGTGGCTGGCCTGTTGCCCTGCAGGTGGCGTGGCTGACGCTCAAGGTGCATTCCGATCTCAATGCGGTCGGGCTGACGGCCGCGGTGTCCCGCGTGCTGGCGGCACAAGGGATTGCCTGCAATATCGTCGCCGGCGTCTGCCACGATCACGTGTTTGTGCCCTATGCACAGCGTTCTGCCGCGCTACAGGCCTTGCGCTGCCTGCAGTCGGACGCCACCCTGGCCTGAGCGGCCACGCGCCCTCGTTTGCGGCTATCTGAGGCCGGGGGAGTTCAAAGCGGAGGGTGGGATGACGGGGAGGTAAGAACCGTCGCCCGGCAGCTTACATGCTTGGCCGCGGGAAGCCGGGCATGGCCGGCATCTGTGGCAGCTCGATGGCGTCGAGCATGTTCTTGACGATCAGCCCGAGTTCGGTATCGCCCTCGATCGACAGTTCGCGGTTGAAGAACAGCGTGTCCGGATCTTCCTGCCGCGCGGCAATCTGCAAAAAGGCCGAGAGATTGGCGCGGAAGGCGAGGTCGGGGGTGGCCGGTTCGCTAAAGAGCGGGCGGAACAGACCAGCCCGGTAAGTGAAGCAGGCCTTGCCGCCGGTATCGATGACCTCGATGAGGAAATTGCGGCCTTCCAGGAGTTCGAGGCTGTCGGCCGGCAACAGCTTGAAGCCGCGTGCGGCGTTGAGCGCGGTGCACAGGGCAACCGCGTGCGGCCACTGCGGCAGGCGTTGGCCGACGGCGGCAACGAAGCCGGGCAGCTGAAAACGGGGAATGTTCGGCAGGGTGAACGCAGGGGAACGATCGAACATGTCAGGCTCCTTGCAGGGCGGGGCTGTGGCGGGCGATGCCGGCATCGCCAAACCAGTAGCCGTCGACCAGGCCACACGCGGCCCAGCCGGTTGTGTCGGGGGATAGGGGCGCACCACGGCGGGCGGCGTCGAAGGCAGAGATGATCGCGTCCATGTGCTCGGGTTGCGGGCTGATGCGGATGGCATCGATGCCCATGTCCAGCATGGCCGGGACTTCGCCCAGCAGATGATAAGTTTGCGCCGACATCGTCTGGATGCCGTTGATTGCCAGGAAAGGCTGGCCTTCGCGCGTGGAGAGCGTCATCGCTTCCGGGTGCTCGAGGCACTTGAACTGGCAGTCGTCCTTGTTGAGCCCATAGTGGCGCGCGGTGAAACAGCGCGCCGAGAAAGCGAGAGGCAGCTTGCCGTGCACGAACACCTCGGTTTCGACCCCTTGCGGGCGAGAAGCATGCAGCGTTTCGACGAGTTGCCGGTTGGCTTCGAGCGGCGGTACCCAGCGCCGCAGCCCGTAGCGTTGAAAGGTGGCCAGCGTGGCGGCGTTGTAAATGTTGAGATGCGGGCCGGCGACGAAGGGTCGTCCGGCGGCCAGATTGACGGCGCCCAGATCGTTGGCTTCAAGCAGGCAACCTTCGATGCCGGCGAGTTCGTCGAGTGCGCGGCGCAGTGCCTTCAGGTCGCTTTCCGATTCGAGGAGGGCCTGGGCCGAGACGACGACCTCCTTGCCGGCAGCGGCCAGATCGCGTGCCAGGGCAACCCAGTCGGCCGTGCGCAGTTGTTGTCGGCGCGAGCAGACGACCTCGCCGACATAGACCGTGTCGAGCGCGGAAATTGATGCCATGCGCGCGTAAAAATCGAGGACGTCCTGCTTCGGCCAGAAGTAGAGCAGGGGGCCGAGGGCGAGTTTCATGCGTGATCTTCCGTATCGAGTCCAAACTCCTTCAACCAGCGCAGCGCTTCTTCGATGGAAGTGCACTGGCGTACCGGGCCGGTTTGCGCGACCTGCTGATTGACGCTGTCGGCGATGGTCTGCAGGAGTTTGGAGGGGTAGAGTTGGGCGTGGGCCACGGCACCAGCCGTGGCGTACCAAGGAGTGAAATCAGTATAGGCTTGAGCCGCTTCGGGGGTTGCGCCCTTCCACTGGCGCATGTCGGCAATGCGTCCCCAGCGTTTTTTTCCGCTTGCGGTGATGCTGCGCTGGGCCTCGGCAATGAACTCCTGTACCGCCTCAAGGTTCCACGTGCCGTGGAACTCCAGGTGCAGGATATCGCCGCGCCAATGCAGGCGGTATCGACCGTGGGCGGGATAGCTTGCGGGCATGCCGATCAGCGCCAGGGCCGGTTGTAGGCGCCGAGCGTGGCCTGCACGCCTTCCGACACCTTGCCCAGTTCGGCCATCCAGGCCGGTTGGACACGGAAGCGCTCGCCGTCGCGGGCGTAGGCGTCGAGCGCGGCGCGCAGGGTGCGGGTGACCTGGGCGACATAAGTCGGACTGCGCTGGCGGCCTTCGACCTTGATGGCGCAGACGCCGATGCGGGCGATCTCGGGCAGGATCTCCAGCACGTTGAGGCTGGTTGGTTCCTCGAGCGCGTAGTAGGTCTCGCCGCGCACCTCGAAGCGGCCTTTGCACAGCGTCGGGTAGCCGGCGGGTTCGTTGTCGCGGTACTGGTCGATGAGGATGCCGTTCAGGCGGGTGTTCATCTGCCCGGGCTTCTTTTCCCATTGCACGTACTTGGCCGGCGAGCAGGCGCCGACGGTGTTCGGTGACTCGCCGGTGGCATAGGAGGATAGCCAGCAGCGACCCTCGTTCATCACGCACAGGCTGCCAAAGCCGAAGACCTCGATCTCGACCGTGGTGTTTTTGATGACGTGCTCGACTTGGGCCAGCGTCAGCACGCGCGGCAGCACCGCGCGGCGCACGCCGAATTCGCGCTGGGCGAAGTTCACGGCCTCATAGCTGGTCGCCGAGCCTTGCACTGACAGATGCAGGCGCAGGTTCGGGTGGCGTCGGCTGGCGTAGTCGAGCAGGCCCACGTCGGCCAGGATCACGGCATCGACGCCGAGGTCGGCGGCCCCGTCCACAGCCTTGTGCCAGTCGGCCTCGCGGCCCGGCTGGGGAAAGGTGTTGATCGCCATCAGGACATGGCGACCGCGGTCGTGCGCGTAGCGGATCCCCTCGACCATGGCTTTGTGGTCGAAGTTGAGGCCGGCGAAGTTGCGCGCATTGGTGTCGTTCTTGTACCCGAAATACACCGTATCGGCGCCATGGTCGATGGCCGCTTTCAGCGCCGGCAGGCTGCCCGCCGGGCACACCAGTTCTGGAAGTTTCTGCTGCAGCATGGGATTTCTCACATTGCGAAGCGGCAAGTATACCGGTAGGGGCCTTTGACCGCATGATTTAGATCAGAAAAGCCGCACCTGGCAGGGAACTTTCGGCCGGTACGGGCGTCGCCATGTCGCCCTGTGGGCAGGTTGTGCGTTAAGCTCCGCATCGTCAATGACCCTGATTTGCCTGGGACGCTTCGCCATGATCCTGCGTCAATTCTTCCGAGGACTTTCCGTTCTCGCGCTGTGGGGCGCGTTGTTGATCTGCCCCGTCGCTGCTGCCGAACTCGATGTGCGCGGCGAGATGCGGTTTTACGCCGAGCTGTACCCCAAGAATTCGATGGTCAGCATGCTTTCGGTACGCGGCCACATGCGCACGCACATGACCGGCCTGATGGGCGAGCCGGTCCTCAATCACCAGATCCGCCTCGACCCGTATCCGGCGATGTTCCTGCGCTTCCCGGACGGGCGCATCCGCAGCCTGGTCGAACTGCCGCCCGAAGTCCAGAAGGCCGCCCAGAAAGTGCGGTTTACCCTGGTCGGCTCGATCATCCTCGGCAGCAATCAGCCGCAATACCACATGAAGACCTTCATCCCCTTCGATTCCGGGGCCAGCGTGAGCCCGGGCGAGGGCAACTCGTTCAACGTGCCCGGCAGCCCGGCGTGGGGGCGGCTGTTCCGTACCGAACTGTGCGGCAGCCGTTTCCTCGATGAGCAAACGGCGCGGCAGATCGCGGTCGGGTTCGAGAAAAAAACCTTCTGGCTGGCCAGCGCTGACATGTGCAGTGAGCAGTTGATCATCGATGACAGCGCGCTCAGGACGGCGATCAGCGCGGCGTGCACCAAGGGCAAGAAAGGCGAAACGCTGCCCGATTGGTGCCCTAAGTCGACAGCCAAGGCCGAACCGGCCAAGGGTGTAGAGCCCGGCGCGAACGACAAGGGAGAAAAGAACGAAAAAGCCGGGAAGGACGCCCCCGGGGCGAACAAGGGTGGCGGCAAACCGGGCAAAGCGAGTGCGCTCGACGAACTCGACAAGCACGAAATCGCCCGGATCGCGCCACCGCCTCCGCCGCCAGCCCCGGCCAAGACGTCGGAGAGCAAGCCCGAGCCCAAGGCACCGCCTCCTCCTGCTCCCGCTCCCGGCGCATCGCCAGCGAGTGCCGTTGCCGGGAAAACGGGCAAGGTCATTTTCCAGGAAGACTTCAAGGTGCCCAAGGGCTGGCAGGGGCGCTATGAAGCCATCGAATCCCCCGGTTGTGCCTATCTGGGCGCAGCGCATGCCGGCATCCACATGGCGTTTTCGCCGGGCGGGCCGATTTGGCGCGAGGTTGCGGGCTTTACGCCGGGCCAGGCCTACGAGGTCAGTTTCGAGGTGCGCACCCTCGATCCGGCTGATGCCGGCAAAGCGAACTTCCTGATCGATGACAAGGTGCTGCACACGATCCGCAGCAACGGCAAGGTCAATGTCAAATTCACCGCCAGCCAGGCCACGCACCGTATCAAGTTCGACTGGAGGGTGCAGAGCATCAAGATGGCGCCGGTGCATGTGACCAATCTCATCATCACGGCGAACGATGGCGCGAACAAGTCAGGTGTCTCTGACCCACGGCGATTTGTCGGGCACTGGAAGTACGGATCTCGTCCGAACAACTTTAACCGTCACTTCGTTGTCAGCCTCACGAATGGGCAACTGGCTGTGACGGATACCGCTTTTGTGCGGTCTGGATCATGGGACTGGTACGTCAAACAGCAACCGCAGATTGTGGGTGACAAATTGGTATTTACCATTACCGAAACAAATAACGGGCGTTCTGTCGCTGACTATCGTTTCACTGTGGATATCGACCAGATGAAATTGGTTTGGGAGCATATTTACCAAGGCACAGTCCGCAACACTTACCGGGAATATCTGGGCAAATAGCTACACGCTAAAGTTCGAGAGCTAACTATGAAAACACCCCGAACAGCGATTGTTGTTTCTTTGTTGTTTTTTGTTTTTTCCTCTGCCCCCTGGCAGGCGAATGCAACCCCGGCCACGGATGCCGAACGCCACCTTAAGCAGGCCGTGAGTCAAGTTGAAGCCGGCAACTGGGAGGCTGCAGTCAAGGCGTTCGAGGCCGCGCAATCGA
>CAZHFS010000014.1:0-21294 GCA_964531885.1 uncultured Propionivibrio sp. | reverse complement strand
TCAAAAAAAAGCCCGCATCAAGCGGGCTTTTTTATGGGGATGGCCGATTGTACTAGCCGCCGGCGCCCATCAATGCGAGCAGAACGCCACCGGCAACCACGCTGGCGACCTGGCCAGCTGCGTTGGCGCCCATGGCATGCATGAGCAGGAAGTTTTCGAAGTCATCTTCCTGTGCCACGCGTTGCACCACTCGGGCAGCCATGGGGAAGGCGCTGATGCCAGCGGCACCGATCATCGGGTTGACCTTGCCGCCCGAGAGCCAGTTAAGGATCTTGGCGAACAGCACGCCAGCGCAACCGTCGAGCGCGAAAGCCAGCAGGCCGAGTACCATGATGAACAGGGTGCTGGGCTTGAGGAAGTCCGCGCCGACCATGGTCGAGCCAATCGCCAGGCCGAGGAACAACGTGACCGCGTTGGCGATTTCGTTGGCCGAAGCCTTGGTCAAGCGCTCGACGACGCCCGATTCCTTCATCAGGTTGCCGAGCATCAGCATGCCGATGAGCGGCGTGGCGAAGGGCACTAGCGTACCGACCAGCACGGTGACCACGATGGGGAACAGGATGCGCGTGCGCTTGCTGATCTTGCGCTGGCTGTACGGCATGCGGATCAGGCGTTCCTCCTTGGTGGTCAGCAACTTGATGACCGGCGGCAGGATGATCGGCACCAGCGACATGTAGCTGTACGCCGCGACGGTGATCGGACCGACGAGATGCGGCGCGAGAATGCCGCTCACGTAGATCGAGGTCGGGCCGTCGATGGCGCCGATGATGCCGATGGATGCCGCTTCAGGCTGGGTAAAGCCAAGCAGCAAGGCGAGCAGCAGGGTCAGGAAGATGCCGAACTGGCCAGCCGCGCCGAGCAGCACGAGGCGCGGGTTTTCCAGAAGCGGGCCGAAGTCGGTCAGCGCGCCGATCCCGATGAAGATGAGCAGCGGGAACATTTCGTTACCGACACCCATGTTGTACAGGATCTTGAGCATGCCGTCTTCTGCGATCAGCGGCGAGAGCGGCAGGTTGGCGAGCATGCAACCGGCTGCGATGGGGAGCAGCAGAAGGGGCTCGTAGTCCTTGACGATAGCCAAGTAGAAAAGGACAAACGAGACGCCGAGCATCACCATGGATTCCCAGGTGAGGGCGTTGACCCCCTTGAGCAGCAGGGCGATCGTACCTTGATCGATCATCGTTCAGTCCTCCTTGAACTTGATGATCGCATCGCCGTGGTTGACCGCCTGACCTGCCGTTACATAGACCTCGGCCACCGTGCCGGCGCGAGGTGCGCCGATCACGTTGTGCATCTTCATCGCATCGAGGATGGCCACTTGCTGACCACGGGTGACCGTGTCGCCTGCCTTGACGTTGACCTCAAGGATGGTGCCAGGCATCGGCGCCGTGAGCGATCCTTTGCCTCCGCCGGCTGCAGGGCGTGGGGCTGCGGGTGCTGACGAAGCCGCTGGCGTTGCCGGAGCGGCTTTCGGTGCGGTGCGCGCCACGCTGTGCGAAGCGGCTACTCGGGCGTGTGCCCCCGGATCGAACGCCGGGGTAATGACAGCTTCGGCCAGACTTTCGTCGCTCGAGAGGGCGACCTCGTACGTTTCACCACCTACGATGACTTCGAATCGGTCGGCAGCCAACTCCTGTACGTCAAGCACGAATTCCTTGTCGCTGATGTTCAAAGTATAACGTCGCATTATTATTTCCCTCTCGGCTGCCAAGTGTAGTTTTGCCGTGCGCGGCCCGCAGCCACCCAACGACTGGCAAACAGCTGGCTCCCCGGCCAGTAGCTGCGCATATACGGCGCCGCCTGGCGCCTCATGATTTGTTTGTGCTTCATGGCAGCGATCATGATCGCTGCCACCAGATCTGCCGGCATGCCGTTGACCGTCGGCGTCATCGGGACTTGTGCCCCGATGGCGTCATCGGCTTCGGCGGCGATGCGTTCGGCTTCCACCTGGGCTTGCGCTGCAGGAACCGGTTCCGGTTCCTTGTCGAGCTTGAGCACCAGGTTGAGAAGTCCCCACAGCATGGCCAGCAGGGCGAAGACGAGTCCCATTCCCAGGACGGTCATCTGTAAACCCCAGCCAATATTCTCCATTCAAACCTCGCGTGACGAATTGTGTGAGTCGGGAAGTCGGACGCCCATTACACCGGGCAAAGACCGTGCTTCTTCGGCGGGTTCTGCTGTACCTTGGTACGCAGCACTTCAAGCGCACGCGCCAGGCGCGGACGCGTCTCACGTGGTTCGATGACTTCGTCGATCTGACCGACGTCGGCAGCACGGTACGGGTTGAAGAACTTCTCGCGGTATTCGGCGATCAGTTCAGCCTCACGCGCGGCCGGATCAGCAGCCTTGGAGATTTCTTCGCGGAACAGCACGCGAACGGCGGCTTCTGGTCCCATCACCGCAATGTGTGCGGTCGGCCAAGCGAAGGTCACGTCGTTGCGCATCTGGCGCGAGCCCATCGCGACATAGGCGCCGCCCATGGCCTTGCGGGTGACGATCGAGATCTTCGGCACCGTGGCTTCGCAGTAGGCGTAGATGATCTTCGCGCCGTGGCGGATGACGCCACCGTATTCCTGGCTGGTGCCGGGGAGGAAGCCCGGGCAATCAACGAAGGTGATGATCGGCACGTTGAACGCGTCACACAAGCGGATGAAGCGGGCGATCTTGTCGGAAGCGTCGATGTTCAGCGCGCCCGACATGTAGCAAGGCTGGTTGGCGACGATGCCGATTGAGTAGCCGTCGAGGCGGGCAAAGCCGATTACCGCATTGGGGGCGTAGTCGGGCTGGATCTCCAGGAAACTGTCCTGGTCGAAGATCATCTCGATCGCGTCGCGGATGTCGTAAGGCTGGTTCTCGTTATCCGGGATGATGTCGTTGAGCGCTTCGTCCATGCGCGTGACCGGATCTTCCGGGGTGATCTGTGGCGGTTCCTCGTTGTTGTTCTGCGGCAGGTAGCTGAGGAGCAGCTTGGTCATCGCCAGGCCTTCGAGCTCGGTTTCGGCTGCCAGATGTGCCACGCCGCTGCGCGCAGTGTGGATGTCCGCGCCGCCGAGTTCCTGGGCCGTCACTTCTTCGCCCGTCACGGCCTTGATGACGTCTGGGCCGGTGAGGAACATGTAGCTCGGGCCGGCCATGATGATGAAATCGGTCAGTGCCGGGGAGTAAACGGCACCACCGGCGCACGGGCCGAGGATGACGGAAATCTGGGGGATCACGCCGGAAGCGGTGACGTTGCGCACGAACACTTCGCCGTAGGCAGCAAGACTGCGCACGCCTTCCTGGATGCGGGCGCCGCCCGAATCGTTGAGGCCGATGACCGGAATGCCGGCTTCGAGCGCCATGTCCTGAATTCGGCTGATTTTCTGCGACTGCACTTCGGAGAAGGAGCCACCCAGCACGGTGAAGTCCTGTGCGAAAACGGCAACACGGCGACCGTTGACCTTGCCGAAACCGGTGACGATGCCGTCACCGGGATAGCGGTGCTTGTCGAGGCCGAAGGCATTGAGATCGTGCGTCGCCAACGCGCCAAACTCCTGGAACGAGCCTTCGTCAAGGAGTAGTGCCAGCCGTTCGCGAGCGGTCAGTTTGCCGCGCTCGTGCTGCTGGTCGATTCGTTTTTGGCCGCCACCGAGTACGGCGCGGCTGCGCATCTCGCGCAACACCTCCAAATGATTTTTCGTCTTTCCGCCCATCATTACTCCTTCCGGTTCGCCGGATTTGTTGAAGTGCCCGAAAACACGGGGTTTTTGTACGTCGCTCGCGATTATCTTCCTTGCTCCCGGTAGGGTCAATTACGATTCGTAAAGTTGCGCTTTGATGCGCGTATGTGCAAAGACAAATTCCTTTTTATGCAATGGCTTAGGGTTTGCATTCTTATTTGCGAAGGAGTGCATCATGTTATGGATGGCCGCTTTGACGGACCTTGTTGCCTATTCGAAAGGCATGCAACACCCCCTTTGCAGATTCGCGCCAAAGCGTAGAATGGAATCGTTCGGATTGCTTTTGCGTAGTCAGTTGCTCTTTGCGGGGCAGTGTCTGGTTTGGCCCCGAGGGCGTAAGTTTCTCAACAATGGGGGAAATCATGGGTTACAACAGCACCGAGAGTCTTCGTACCGTAGCACTTGTAGGCCACGGTTCGGCCGGCAAAACAACGCTGGCCGAATCCTTACTGGTGGCGTCCGGCGCGCTCGCGTCGCGCGGGGCGGTAGAAAAAGGTAATACCGTTTGCGATTTCGACCCGCAGGAAAAAGAGCTCGGTCACTCCCTGAACTCTGCGGTCGCCAGCTTCGACTGGCAGGGCGTCAAGGTTCATCTCGTCGACACGCCCGGGTACCCCGATTTTGCTGGCCAGGCGATCAGCGCGCTGGCGGCCGTTGATACCGCCCTGATCGTCGTCAATGCTCAGAATGGCATCGAACTGTCCACGGAACGCATGATGCGCCTGGCGGGTGAGCGCGGCTTGTGCCGGATGATCGTGATCAACAAAATTGATGTCGAAAACATCGATTTACCCCGCTTGGTCGGCGAACTGCGCGAGCGCTTCGGGCGCGAGTGCATGTTGCTGGATCTGCCGGCCCACCATGGCGCCGATGTCGTCGAAGTGCTTGGTCATACTGACGGTGAGACTGATTTCGAGTCCGTGGCGGCGGCGCACCGCGCCCTCATCGATCAGATCGTCGAGGAGGACGAAGACCTTCTCGCACGGTACCTTGAAGATGGGGCCGACCCCAGCCCCGAGGAACTGCATGCTCCCTTTGAAAAAGCGTTGCGCGCCGGACACTTGATTCCCATTCTTTTCGTTTCGACGCGTACCGGGGCGGGGATTCCGCAATTGCTCGACGTTTTGGCCAAGCTGGCTCCGAATCCGTGCGAAGGCAACCCGCCGCTCTTCTATACGGGCGATCCAGGGGCGCCAGATGACGAGCCTTTCCGTGCTGTCCCGGATGCCAGCAAGCATGTTCTGGCGCATGTGTTCAAGGTGGTCAGCGATCCGTTCATCGGGAAACTCGGCGTTTTCCGTGTGCATCAGGGCACCATGCGCAAGGATTCACAACTGTTTGTCGGTGACGCCAAGCGTGCCTTCAAGGTCGGGCATCTTTATCGCCTGCAAGGGAAGGAATACGTCGAGGTCGAAGCGCTTGTGCCCGGCGATATCGGCGCGATCGCCAAAGTCGAGGAAATCGAGTTCGATTGCGTGCTGCACGACTCGCACGACGAGGATCACATCCATCTCAAGCCGCTTGAATTCCCGCTGCCGATGCAAGGGCTGGCGGTAGAAACCAAGAAAAAATCGGATGAGCAGCGCTTGTTCGATGTCCTGCATAAGCTTGAGGTCGAGGACCCGTGCTTCAAGGTCGAACGGCATTCGACGACCAACGAGACAGTGATCCGCGGGCTCGGTGAAATGCACCTGCGGGCCAAGCTGGCTCGCATGGCGCAGCAGTACAAGCTTGAGTTGGCCACCAAACCACCACAGATCGCTTACCGTGAAACCATCAACGGCAAGGCCGAAGGGCATTGCCGGCACAAAAAGCAAAGTGGTGGCGCGGGCCAGTTTGGCGAAGTCATGCTGCGAGTCGAGCCGCTCGAGCGGGGCAGTGGCTTCGAATTCCTTGATGTCGTCAAAGGCGGCGCGATTCCTGGCGTGTTCATGGCGGCGGTTGAGAAAGGCGTTCGTCAGGCGCTGGAGGACGGTGTGGTGGGGGGCTTCCCGGTGCATGACGTACGCGTGACTGTGCATGACGGAAAATCGCATCCGGTCGACAGCAAAGACATCGCTTTTTTTGCCGCTGGACGTAAGGCAACGATTCAGGCTTTGCAGGCCGCGACACCGATCATTCTCGAGCCGGTTGTGGACATCGAGATCCTGGCGCCCGAAGCCACGGTGGGCGATTTGGCTGGCGATCTTTCCGGCAAGCGCGGTCAAGTCACCGGTACGCAGCCGCGAGGGCCAGGGTGCATGGCCATCGGCGGCAAGGTGCCGCTCGCCGAACTCGATGACTACCAGGGGCGGCTAAAATCGCTGACGGGCGGGCAGGGCTCGTATACCATTGCCTTCTCGCACTATGCGCCTGTTCCTGGGAATGTTCAGCATAACCTGGCGGCGCAGTACAAGGCAGTCGGGCTGGACGACGAATAATTGATAATGGACGCCAGCCAGAGGGGGGTCGTCTGGCGTTAATGGACGGCAGATATTGAAAACGACTCCGCCGTTACCGGCGGAGTCGTTGTTATTGACTGGAACGTCCGCATGAGTGGCTTTTTTTCCATACCCGGCTGGGCCATGCCCTTGGTCCGGCGCTTGCTCTACACCTGGGTTCGCACCACGGTTTTTCCGGAGCGACTTGAAGATCTGGGGCTCGATCCGAGCAAGCCGGTTTGCTATGTTCTTCAGCATCGCCATCTGTCGAATATCCTGGTGCTCGACCAGGAAAGTCGGCGTGCTGGTCTGCCGGCTGCTGGTTCCGCGTTTGCAGCCAGCGGGATCAAGTCCCCGCAGGCGTTTTTCTGTTTGAACGGCTCCTCGGCGCTGCTTGCCAGTGCGCGCGAACGCTATACGCCAAGTCCCTTGATGGGTGATCTGGTGCGTGCCGCAATCGCTGATCCGGCATTGGATGTTCAGATCGTGCCCGTGGTCATTCTGTGGGGGCGGCGTCCAGACAAGCAGGAGTCGATTCTCAAGGCCTTGTTCTCGGAAACCTGGCGGCAACCGGGACCCTTGCGCCGATTGCTGACGATTCTCCTGCATGGACGGAATGTTTTGGTCCGCTTCAATGCGCCGATTTCGCTTGGCGCACTGTCGCGCGATGGAGTCGATGCCGTACAGGCGCAGCGTAAGCTGTCGCGCGTGCTGCGCGTCCATTTCCGGCGGCAGCGTGAAATGGCGATCGGGCCGGATCTCTCGCACCGCAACACCCAAATCGAGACTATTCTCGAAACGGAGCCGGTACGCCGGGCAATGGCCGTCGAGGCAGAGACCCGCGGAGTGCCGATGGCCGAGGCGGAGGCGCGGGCGCGACGCTTTGCACTGGAAATCGCCTCCGATTACACCTACGGGGCCGTGCGTGCTTTCGGCTTGTTCTTGTCCTGGATATGGACACGCCTGTACGACAATATCGAGATCTACAACATCGATGTGCTGACCCGCATTGCGCCGGGGCATGGGGTGGTGTACGTGCCAACGCACCGCAGTCACGTCGACTATCTTTTGCTCTCCTATTTTTTGCATCACAAGGGGTTTACGCCACCGCACATCGCGGCCGGCGCGAATCTCAACATGCCGCTGATCGGTGGGCTGCTGCGTCGCTGTGGCGCATTTTTCCTGCGCCGCACTTTCAAAGGCGAGCCTTTGTATGCCGCCGTATTCAATGAATACCTGCACCTCATGCTGACGCGTGGCTTCCCCCTTGAGTACTTCATCGAGGGGGGGCGGAGCCGGCACGGCAGGACGTTGCCGCCCAAGGCAGGCATCCTCGGAATGACGGTGCGCAGCTTCATCCGGGAAAACGAGCGGCCTCTGGTTTTCGTCCCGGTGTATATCGGCTACGAGCGCCTGATCGAAGGGCGGACGTATGTCCGCGAATTATCTGGCAAGCCTAAACAACGCGAATCGTTGTGGATGGTGCTCAAGACGGCAAGGCACATCAAACGGATTTATGGCCGGGTGCATATCAATTTCGGTGCACCGCTGATGTTGCATGAATACCTCGAGGCATATCGGCCGGGTTGGGCAAAGGAGGTGGATCCGACGAATGAAGTCGACTGGGCGCGCGGGGCGACGTTTTCGGCAGCAAATGAACTGGCGAGGCGGCTTAATTCAGCTGTGGTGATTACGCCGGTAAATTTGGTAGCCACTGTCTTATTGGCAACGGCGCGTCAGGCGGCCGATGAACAGGCGCTCTACCGCATGCTTGATCATTGTCAGGCCTTGTGTTCCGGGCAGAAGTATTCCGAAGAGACGGTCGGTTGTCTTCTCGATGCGCGGCAGATCGTTGCTTACGTCGAGCGGCTGAATTTCGTCGAGCGAGTGCCGCATCCCCTTGGCGATCTTTTCCGTGTGCGCGACGGCGAGGCGCCGTTACTGGCCTATTTCCGCAACAATATCCTGCACCTCTTCGTCCTGCCGGCCTTGGTCGCCTGCCTTGTCAATCACAGCCGACAGCTGTCAGAGCGGCGCCTGCTGGAGGCTGTGCATGGAATTTACGGCTTGATGCGCTCCGAACTGTTCCTCAATTGGTCAGGTGAAGCGTTGCCAGAAGTCATGCGCGACTATGTGGGTGTGCTTGCACAGCGGGGTTTGTTGCGCCGTGCCGAGGGCGGCGTTCTCCTGGCGCCCGAGCCGGGCAGCAGTGCGGACGCCGACCTCAAGATGCTTGGCGAAATTTTGCGCCCGATCCTGGAGCGCCACTTCCTGCTCCTTGCTGTCCTGCAGAATGGCGGCTCGGGCTGCCGTACGCGTCAGGCGGTGGAGAACGACTGCCATTTGCTGGCCCAGCGCTTGTCACTGCTGGCGGCCTTTAGTGCCGCCGAACAGGCGGAGAAGGCAACCTATGCGGCACTGCTCAGCCTGCTCATCGATAGCGAACTGCTGCGGGAGGATGAACTGGGCTTCCTGCACTTCGACGAGCGGATCACAACGCCGTTAGCGCATGCCGAACTGATTCTTCCGGCGGAAGCACGGGAAACCATCCTGCGTATGGCCAGCAGCGGCCTGGCGGCGTAGAGCGGGTCGCCTTACGCCGCGCGGCGAGCGTTTGTCAGCGGCTGTCGGCTAAATACCTAGCCGGCAGCGGCCGATGCACGGCGTACGGCGCGCTCCAGGCGTTGTTTTTCAGCCAGGACCTTGTTGGCGTAGGCGCCGCTCGGGTCAGATGAGCCGGCGTAGTGCTGCAGGCCAGGGATCAGTCCGCCGCGCCGACGAATGGCTTCTTCGAGAACATGGGTGCCGACCTTGATGTTGATCACCGGGTCGAGCAGGGCCTTTTCTCCGGCGCCGCCAGGTACCTTGTCCTGATGGAAGCGAGGGATGACCTGCATCAGCCCCTGGGCACCCATGGTACTTTCCGCAAACGGGTTAAACCCCGATTCGATCCCGATGATGGCAACGATGAGCAAGGGGTCGATGCTGCGCTCCTTGCCGATCAGTTGCGCCACCTCGAAAAGCGGCACCACCGCTTCAGGTGAGACGCGGTAGCGGTTCGAGACGTAGTCAATCGCCCCGAACATGTGGGGTGCCAGTGCGGGTGCGGGGCGCACACTCGGTGTGGCGGGAGCCGATACCGCAGGTTTGCCTGTCTCTGGCTCGGCCTCGTCGTTGAACGCAGCCTTTAAGAGTAAGCCAGTCTCACCTGAGACTGGGATCATTTGTACGAGTCCAAGGGCAAGAACCAGTCCAGCTATCAGCAAAGTATGCTGGATAAGATTCGCCGCGTTGCCAGCGCGACGTGCCACTTTGTGCTTGAGCGTCATCGTTGCAGACATGCTCTCTCCTTCACAGTTTTGTCGTCGCTCAAACAACATGCTAGGCGACAAACGGTTTTAGGTGGATGCAAGGCCCGAGGGCGCGGTCAAGAATACCGCAGGGCAGAACTACTTGGAGTTTAAGAACCCTGTTTCAGAGGTACAGGGGGGGGGAGGATTTCCCCGTTGGTCAGCGTCGCGATGCGAAGAAGTGCTAACTCAAAAACTGAAGTGTATTGATTGAATTGAGTTTTGTCAATCCGGGGTGTGTCAGGTGTGTCGTGGCGGTAGGGAAGGGCTGAGTAAAAACCCGTTCGCAAGTCACAGAGTGAGGCAGTTGGCCGTGTTTCGTGAGACTCCCTTGAGGGGCTTTTACCCGTGCGATGTCATTTGGTTTATTCTGTCCTTGGGTGGTTTGTGCTTGTTATCCTGTTTGTTCCATTTTTGCACAACATTGTCTTTTGGTGAGGCCAGGCATATGTCTACGGCATGTTTGTTGCGTTGGCTCGGTAGGCTGATTTGTTGCTTGGGGTTGTTCGGCCAGGTGTTGCCTGTGGCAGCGGAAGTCTACCGTTCGCTGGATGCTCAGGGACGTGTTGTTTATACCGATCGCCCTCCGCCCGGAGAGCAACGCCCTCCAGCATCAGCTGGCCAGAAGAGGGAGGTGGTGCGCGGGGCTGGGCAAGGGACGGATTGGGCCGAGCAGGAACGTGCTTTTCGTGCACGGTCGATGGAGCGTTCTGCCAGCGAGGCCAAGGAACAGCAGGTGCGTTCGGATCGCTGCGCACAGGCGCGAGCCCGTGAAAGTCGTCTCGCCAGTGCAGACGGGATTAGCCTTTACCGGGAAGGGCAAGGGGGGCGTGAATACATTAGTGATGCGGAGCGCGGTGAATTGGCCCGGCGAGCCCGCCAAGACATCGAGAGCAACTGTCGTCGATAAAGCTCCGTGCTGTGCGGAAGGAGTCGGCGAGGGGGCAGGCGCCTAGGCGTAGCGCAGAGGACGCAACAGGATGAGAGCCCCGGCAGGGATTTCTGCCGGGGCTGCGATAGTCTCGCGCGGCCTGGTGTGGGGGCTCGTCTTGCGATGTGCTGCTGGGTGGGGTGGGCCGAAATTACGCGGCGTAGGGCGTTGGATCGGCGACGTTGGCGGCGAGGAAGCCTGCCTGTCGCAATCGGCAGGCATCACACATGCCGCAGGCACGTCCGGCGTCATCGGCTTGATAGCATGAAACGGTCAGTCCGTAGTCGACTCCGAGGGCTGTGCCCTGGCGGATGATATCGGCTTTGGAAAGGTCGATCAGAGGTGCGTGGATGCTCAGCTTGTTGCCTTCGACGCCAGCACGGGTAGCCAGATTGGCCATTTTTTCGAAGGCGCTGATATATTCGGGGCGGCAGTCAGGGTAGCCGGAGTAGTCGACGGCGTTGACCCCGACAAATATGTCCCGGCTGCCGAGAACCTCTGCCCACGCCAGGGCGAGGGAGAGCATGATGGTGTTGCGTGCCGGAACATACGTGACCGGGATGCAATTTTCGTCAATGCCACCCACAGGTACGTCGATGGAGGCATCGGTCAGTGCCGATCCCCCAAAGACATCAAGCGCCAGATGCAGTGTCCGGTGCTCACATGCGCCAAGTGCCTCGGCAACACGGCTCGCTGCAGTGAGTTCGACCTGGTGGCGCTGTCCATACTCGAGCGACAGGCAATAGCAGTCGAAACCCTGGCTGCGGGCAATGGCAAGCACGGTGGCTGAGTCGAGGCCGCCGGAGAGGAGAACGATGGCGCGGGGTTTTTGATTGCTGTGCATGATGGAGTGCGTTGGAAAAACCGGCCATTTTAAGCCAGTCTTAACGCGTTGGACAGGATCAGTCGCTGATCAGGGCGGAGAGCTCGCGCTCCAGAAGCGTGATGTCGCCTAGGTTAAGTTCGACCAAGCGGCGCAGATGGGTCACACTGTCGATGTCGATGCTGGTGCACTCGAGTCCGGTCAGGCGTCCTTGCTGGCGTGCGATCTTGCACTCCATTGAAATCTGGTCGTTGCCTTGCTGGCCGAGAAAAACGTCAAGCCGTCCCTGTCCATCGCAGGGGAGGTCGGCCACAGACTCAAGTTCGATCAGCGCCCCCTTGAGCGAGAGGTCGAGGACGCTCGCGCTATGCGTACTTCCGTTCAGGGTCAGGTGAGACAAGCAATGGAAAGCGATGCGAGCGTGGTGACGGCGATCTTCGTTCACGAGTTTCTCCTGCGGGACTTAGGCTTCGTCAGTGTAGGCTAATCGCGCGTAGCGCGCTTGGCAATCACTTGCCGCGCAGGTTGCCCCAGAGGCGCTTGTGCAATTGCACTTGAAAGCGAACAGGCAGGTTGTCTGCCAGTACCCACTCGGCGAGCTCCGTCGGGTTAAGTGTGCTGTCGACCGGAGAAACCAGCACCGGGCAACGTTCGGCAAGACGGTGCTCGGTGAGGACGGAACGCGCCCATTCGTAGTCACTGCGGTCGGCGAGTACGAATTTCACTTCGTCGTGCGACGAAAGATGCTCAATGTTGGCCCACAGGTTCTTGCTACATTCGCCAGAGCCGGGGGCTTTCAGGTCGACGATGCGGGAAACCCGAGGGTCGACCAGCGCGATATCGTAGGCGCCCGAGGTTTCTAAGGATACGTCGAAGCCTGCATCGCAGAGCTGCGTCAGCAGTGGCAGGCAGTTCTTTTGGGCCAGGGGCTCGCCGCCGGTAACGCAGACGTGGCGGGTGGCGTAGTGACGCACCCTGTCCACGATGGCGGTGAGTGCCATGCGTTGCCCGCCGCTGAATGCATGCTCGGTATCGCACCAGACGCAGCGCAGCGGGCAACCGGTGAGGCGGACGAAAACGGTCGGCAGCCCGACGCGAGAGGTTTCGCCCTGCAGGGAATGGAATATCTCGCTGATTTTCAGCGAGGTGCTGGCTGTGCTCACGTGGCTATTTCTTCAGGCGTTTCTTGGCTGCCAGGGCGGCTGGGCTGTCTGGGTATTTGGCGAGCAGCGTGTCCGTGGTGGCCTTGGCGCCTTTGGCGTCACCTTGCTCTTGCTGGCAGGTGGCGATGCTGGCCAGGGCATCCGGTGCCTTGGGATGTTGCGGCCACTTGGCGACCACAACGCGCTGGGCGTCGATCGATTTCTTGCAGTCGCGCAAAGTGAAATATGCGTTACCCAGCCAGTACTGGGCATTGGGTGTGAGGGTGCTGTCCGGGTAGGTCTTGACGAAGGATTCGAGCGCGCCCGCTGCTTCCTTCACCTTATTGGCCTTGAAGAGATTGAGAGCGGCTTCGTAATCCCGAGATTCGGCGGCTGGGTCAGCGGCCTTCTTGGCGATGCCCTCGGTGCCGGCTGGTGCTGTACCGCCTTCGGGTGCGGCTGCAGCTTGTGGTTCAAGCTTGCGCAGACGATTGTCGAGATCGATGTAAAAATCCTGCTGGCGTTTTTTGGTCGAATCAAGCTCGTACTCAAGCGTTTCGACCTGGCCGCGCAAGCGAGCGTTTTCCTCGCGCAGCGCCTGAATCTGGTTGACGAGTTCAAACTGCGCTTTCGAGACGGTGTCCAGGCGTTCATTGACCTGTATCGACAGATCCTTGATCTGGCGACGGGCTTCATCGTCATCGAACATGCCGGCGCGCGCCTGCGGCGCGCCCAGAACGAGCAGCACAACCAGCGCCGAGCAGGCGCGGGTGAAAGGCAAGCGGCGCGCCGTCATGATCAGTACTCGCCCTTATAGAGGATGTCGCCGCGGCGGTTCTCTGCCCAGGCGGCTTCGTTGGCACCTTCAGCGCGCGGCTTTTCCTCGCCGAGGCTGACGGCTTCAACCTGATCTTCGCGGGCGCCCATCATGACCAGCATTTTCTTGATCGAGTCAGCGCGCTTTTGGCCGAGTGCGAGGTTGTACTCGCGGCTGCCACGGTCGTCGGTGTTACCCTGGATCAGCACGGTGAACTGGCGGTTGTTGGCCAGGAATTTGGCGTGAGCGCTGACGAGATCCTTGTAGTCGGCCTTGACGTCGTAGCGGTCAAGGTCAAAGTAGATGCTGCGCTTGGACAGGATGCTCTTGGGGTCGGTCAGCACGGCGGGCAGGTTGCGTCCGTCCATGTTGCCGGCGTTAACCGTGGCAACGCCGTTACGGCCTTCGACCGGCGCGTTGGCGTCGGTCGCATCCGGGGTGGAGCTGCAGCCGGCAACGAGCGCGGCCAGCAGAGCGGGGAGGATTAGTTTCTTCATGGGTGTATCTCCTGCTACAAAAGGCAAAAAAGACGTAGGTTTATCAGTGATTATTTAATGTATGGCCCCCACGCCGGTTCGCGCACGTCGCCGGCGGCAATGGACAGCCGTTGGCGGATTCTGCCGTCGATCGAAACCGCAGAAAGGACGCCGCGTCCGCCAACTTCGGTGGCGATCAGGATCATGCGGCTGTTGGGCGCGAAACTGGGCGATTCGTCACGGTGCGAATCGGTGAGGATCTGTACCTGGCGTGTGGCCAAATCCATCGCAGCGAGGCGGAAGGAGCCGTCGCGGCGGGTGATGAAGGCCAGGGTCTTGCCGTCAGGCGAGATGCGCGGTGAAACGTTGTAGGGGCCTTCGAAGGTCACGCGCTGGGCGTCGTTACCACCGACACTGGAGCGATAGATCTGCGGGCTGCCACCGCGATCCGAGGTGTAGTAAAGGGTTTGTCCGTCGGGGGCGAAGAACGGTTCGGTATTAATCGAGCCAGGCGGGGTGAGGCGTTGCACACCCGAGCCGTCGGCATTGACCAGGAAGATCTGGGACCCCCCGTCTTTGGACAGCACCACGGCAAGGCGACGCCCGTCCGGCGCCCAGGCAGGAGCGGAGTTCGAGCCCTTGAAGTTGGCAACTTGCACGCGCTGTCCGGTGGCCAGGGTGTGCACGAAGATGATCGGTTTCTTGTTCTCGAAAGAGACGTACGCAATGCGCGTGCCATCGGGCGACCAGACCGGCGAGATGATCGGCTCGCGCGAGCGCAGGGCGACCTGGGCGTTCTGACCATCGGCGTCGGCGATGGTCAGCTCGTAGCGTGCCGGACCGCTCTTAATTACATAGGCGATGCGTGTCGAGAAGACGCCGGGTTCGCCGATGAGTTTTTCGTAAATGACGTCGGCAATGCGATGCCCAGCGGTACGCAGGGTGGCGCTGGACGTCGGGTAGGCGACGCCCGCGAGCGGTTGCTGCTTGTTGATGTCGTAGAGGCGGAAGCGGGCTTCCAGGCGGCCATCGCCGCCGGCGCCGAGGCTGCCTGCCGCCAGGGCGTCTGCCCCGCGGTTACGCCAGTCACCGTAGCCTGGGGCGGTGTTCTCTGTCATGGCAACACCGCTGGTATCGATGAGTTTGAACAGGCCACTGCGTTCAAGGTCGGCCCGGATGACCGAGGTCAGGGCGCGAGACAAACCCGGCTCGCCGCCGAAATCGGCGATGGCGACCGGGATGCGATTGGCGCCAGCGCCAGTGATTTCAATCGAGAGCTGGGCGCGTGCCGGCGCGGCCAGAAGAGTCAGCGCGCTGAGTGCCAGCAGGCTCAGTGCGCGGAGATTGAGCAGGGAGCAGTGCATTTTTGCGCGGATAGAAGAAAAAAATAAAGCGAGATTATACCGGCTTGCCTTGTGCCGCGTGTAACGCTTGGTGTCAGCAACCCGATGACACGACCATCACGATTATTCGTCGAAGGGCTTGTATTTGAGTTCAAGTACGCGTTGGAAGTCCGCCGAATTGTCGGGTTTTGGCAAAGGGTCCGATTTGCGGATCGCTCGTTCAATGGCGTCGTCAAGGGTGCGGTTGCCGCTGGAGCGCTTGAGCTTGATATCGATGATCTCGCCGCTCGGTAGCTGGGTGACCGTGAAGATGGCCTCCGGGTTGCCCTGGATGCCTTGTGGCAGGACGATATTGCCTTTGATCTTGGCGCGGATTTTTGCGGCATAGGTGGCAATGCCGCTGGCGCGAGCAGCGGCGGCCTGGTCGGCGCGCAGTTGCCCCATTTGGTTGAGTTCGGCGGCAAGCCGGGCGTTACGATCCTGAGTTGATCGTTGTTGCTCGGTCTGTTTGAGGTCTCGCTTGAGTTCGTCGTCGAAGTTGGGGCGCCGATCCGGCTCCGGCTTCTTGGGCTCAGGCTTTTTCGGTTCGGGCGCTTTCTTTGGTTCTTCCTTGGGCGGCTCAGGCTTTTTCGGCTCTTCTTTCTTCGGTTTCTTCTCTTCCTTGAGCGCAATGTCGGGTTTGACGACCGGCTTGGGCTCGATTTTCGGCTCGGGCTTAGGTTCAGGCTTGGGTTCCGGCTTTGGTTCGGGCTTGGGCTCGGGTTTTGGTTCGACAACCGGTTGCGGGGCAGGGGCCGGCGCCCCGCTCCACATTTCAATGGCAACCGCTGAAGGTGCCTGGCTCTTCCACTGGACGCCAAGGAACAGGGCGCCGATCAGTGCCAGATGGACGGCTGCCGCAAGGGTCAGCGATTTCCACTGACCCTGTTCGGGTTGCGGCTGTAGGTGGGGTGCCACGACGAAGTGATTCCTTACTTGGCGCTGATCTGCACGTTGAGCGCGACGCGCTTGACCTGTTGGCGCTGGAGCGCGTCCATGACTTCGAGAACGGCCTCGTACTTGACGCTGCGGTCGCCGGAAATAAGTACCGGTTGGTCCGGGTTGCGGGTCTGGGCAGCAAGTACGGCCTGGACGAGTTCGTCGCGCGTCACTTGGCGCTCGCCACCACGTCCGGCACGGTCGATCAGGGCCAGGGTGCGGTCAGGCCGGATAATGACCTCAAGCGGTTTTTCGGCCTGCTGCGCCGCCTTGCCGACGGAAGGTAGGTCGATATTGGCCGTGGTCATCATCGGTGCGGTCACCATGAAGATGACGAGCAGCACGAGCATGACATCGATATAGGGAACGACGTTGATTTCGTTTTTCAGGCGGCGCGGGCGCATCGAAAGGTCTCCTGGCGTAGCCGCTTAGCGCATCTGACGCTGCAGGATGTTGGAGAATTCTTCCATGAACGATTCGAAGCGGATCGACAGGCGATCGATGTCGTGCGAGAAGCGGTTATATGCGACAACGGCGGGGATGGCGGCGAAGAGGCCGATGGCCGTGGCGACGAGTGCCTCGGCAATGCCCGGGGCGACCGAAGCGAGCGTGGCCTGGCCGACGTTACCCAGGGCGCGGAACGAATGCATGATCCCCCAGACCGTGCCGAACAGGCCGACGTAGGGGCTGACCGAACCGACCGAGGCGAGGTAGGCCAGGTGGGCGTCGATGGTGTCGACTTCGCGCTGGTAGGTGGCGCGCATGGCGCGGCGGGCGCCGTCGATGATGTCCTTCGGGTCGAGGTTCTTCTGGCTGCGCAGCTTGGTGAATTCGCGGAAGCCGGCTTCGAAGATGCGCTCCATGCTGCCGGTGTCGTGGCGATTGTTGACAGCGCTCTGGTAGAGACTGTTCAGGTCGCCGCCGCTCCAGAAGTCACGTTCGAACTGGTCGGTTTGCGCACGGGCTTCGCGCACCGTGAACCACTTGCGGAAAATGTAGTACCAGGACATGAACGACAGGCCGGCGAGGAGCAGCATGATGGCCTGTACCACCGCGCTGGCGTTGAGGATCAGATGCAGGATCGACAGGTCTTGCGAGACGTTCATTGCAGTGCTTCCAGTTGGGTGCGCAATTCAATAGGGATGGAGGTGATCTTCATTTTTGCGGCGTTGACGCAGACGATCTGCACGCGGCCGCTCAAGAGTTCCTCGTCACCGTCGGGCGTGGCGCGGCGGATGTGTTGACCGAAGAAAATCTGGGATTTGGTGATGCGTTCGACTTCCAGGCTCACCGTTATCAGGTCGTCCAGGCGGGCGGGCTTGAGGTATTCAAGGGCGATGCTGCGCACGACAAAGGCGATGCCCGGCTCGCGCAGGAGGTCGCCCTGCTCGTGGCCGATGGCACGCAGCCATTCGGTGCGGCAGCGCTCGAGAAATTTCAGGTAATTGGCGTAGTAGACCACCCCGCCTGCATCGGTGTCTTCGTAGTAGATCCGGATCGGGATGCTGAAGGCATTGGGCTTCGGCGCGTGTTTCATGGGGGCAACAGTTTACCTTGGGCAATAGGCCGGAGTGTAAGGGTTTGTGACGACAACTGCTTATTGGCTCCGCCACAAGTCGGTTTGCTGCGGCGAGTGCTGCGACTGTGGCGCCTCAAGTCCGAGGTGGCGATAGATGGCTGCCGTGGCAATGCGTCCGCGCGGGGTGCGCTGGAGAAAGCCCTGTTGGATCAGGAAGGGTTCGAGCACGTCCTCAATGGTGTCGCGTGCTTCGCCGATGGCGGCGGCCAGGTTGTCGACGCCGACCGGGCCGCCGCCGAACTTGTCGATGACCGCCGAGAGCAGCTTGCGGTCCATGAGGTCCAGGCCGCCATGGTCGACATCCAGCATCGACAGGGCCAGGTCAGCGACTTCCCGAGAGATCCGTCCGTCGGCGCGAATTTCTGCGTAGTCGCGTACCCGGCGCAACAGACGGTTGGCGATGCGCGGTGTGCCGCGCGAACGGCGGGCGATCTCCAATGCGCCGGCGGCCTCGGCAGGTACTTCAAGTAGCTGCGCTGAGCGGCTGACGATGTGGGTCAGCTCTTCCGGTGTATAGAACTCGAGCCGGGCGACGATGCCGAAGCGGTCGCGCAAGGGGTTGGTGAGCATGCCGGCGCGTGTTGTGGCACCCACCAAGGTGAAGGGTGGCAGGTCAAGCTTTACCGAACGCGCCGCAGGGCCTTCGCCGATCATGATGTCGATCTGGAAGTCCTCAAGCGCCGGATAGAGTATTTCCTCAACGACGGGCGAGAGGCGGTGGATCTCATCGATGAACAGAACGTCGTGCGGTTCAAGGTTGGTGAGAATGGCGGCCAGGTCGCCAGCACGCTCAAGTACCGGGCCGGAGGTCTGGCGCAGGTTGACGCCCAGTTCGGCCGCGATGATGTGCGCCAGGGTGGTCTTGCCGAGCCCTGGCGGCCCGAAGAGCAGGACATGGTCGAGCGCGTCCTGCCGCCGTTTTGCGGCAGAAATGAAGATGTCGAGTTGCTCGCGGATTTTTTGCTGTCCGACGTATTCGGCGAGGCGCTTGGGGCGCAAGGCGCGCTCTAGGGCTTCTTCCTGGGCAGATCGCGTGTCTGCCGAAATCAGGCGGTCGCTACTGTGTTGGCCACCGGACAGGGTGTCGGTTTCGATCATGGAGTGAGCGTCGGAGGGGTGTCGTCCTCGTCGGAATTGGTCAGCCATTCGCGGATCAGGACCTGGGTCAGGGCGAGCAGGGTCGGGCCGAGGAAGAGGCCGATGAAGCCGAAGACCAGCACCCCGCCGAAGACGCCGACGACGATGAGCAGCAAGGGCAGGCTGGAAGTGCGTGAAATGAGGACCGGTTTGACGAAGTTATCGACGCTGCTGATACCGAACATGCCCCACAGGATCATGAAAATCGCCCAACCGGTCTGTCCTCCGTCGTGCAGCCAGAAGGCTGCGCCGAGCCAGATCAGCGTGGCGCCGACGACCGGAACCATCGAAAAGAAGAAGGTGGCAATGGTCAGCATCGGCACACCGGGCACGCCGGCAATGATAAAGCCGAGCATGGCGACCAGCGATTGCGCGGCGGCGGTGCCGACGATGCCGACCATGACCCCGGTGATCGTCCCGTCAGCGAGTTTGAGCATGCGCTCGCCGAGGTCGCCGGCGAGTTTGCGACTGCCGGTACGCAGGGCATCGGCGTAGGTGTCGGCATCGCGGAGGATGAAGAAGACAAAAAAGATGACCAGCAGGAGCTGCAGCAGGCCCTGGGCGAACAGAGAGACGGTGGCCAGGGCGACGCGCCGGGTCGGTGCGATGAACTGTCGCAGGAGTTCGTTCATTTCCTCACGGCTGGCAATCAGCTTGTGCCAGTAGTCATCGATAAAGCTGCCGATGACCGGCAAGTCGATCAGCCAGCGCGGCGCATCCGCGGGCAGCCCTTTTTCGAGCAAGGGGCGCACATACGCCACGGCCATTTCAACTCCGTTGGCCAGCGATCCGGAGAGTATGGCCAGCGGCATGACCAGCAGCAGTACCATCGCCAGGCACATGAGCGAAGCCGTCAGGGTGCTGCGCCCGCGGCAGAGCGAGAGGAGCTTGTCGCGTGCTGGCGAAATGGTGGTGCAGATGACCACGGCCAGCAGCAGGGTGCCGGTAAAGGGTAAGAGGACAGCGACGCAGCCGATGACCAGAATCGCCACAATGGCGATCTGGATGAGCTGTTTATGGGCGATCGAGAATTGGTGCGTCATGGCTTGGACAGGAGTTTGAGGGCCTGGCGAATTCCATCGGTGGTTGCGACTTCGGGGGCGAGCTGCTTGACGGCGGAAGAGGCTTCCCGCTCATTGTACCCCAGGGCCAGCAGGGCATTGAGGATGTCGCTTTGATTATCGGCGACGGCGAGAGTTGCGCTGGGCAGCGCGTCGGCAAGCTTGCCCTTGAGTTCGAGGAGCAGGCGTTCGGCGGTCTTCTTGCCAATGCCCGGAATCTTGGTCAGGCGGCCGGCTTCCTGGCGGGCGATGGCCTGGGCCAGGTCCGCGACAGACAGGCCGGAGAGCACGGCTAGGGCCATGCGCGCACCGACCCCGGATATCTTGACGAGTTGCCGGAAAGCGAAGCGTTCGGCCTCGCTGGCGAATCCGAAGAGGAAGTGGCCGTCCTCACGCACCACAAAGTGGGTCAGAAGGGTTACTTTCTCACCGTTGCCCGGTAGGTTGTAGAAAGTACTCATCGGGACGTCGACTTCGTAACCGACGCCGTGGACATCGATGACGACTTGCGGCGGATTCTTTTCAAGCAGCGTGCCCGAGAGGCGGCCGATCATGGTTGGCTCCCTTTGTGCGCGGGATGTGGATTGGTTTGTTGGGTCAAGACATCCGTCCTCGCCGCCGGGTGCGCATTCCCGAGGGCATCAGGGCGGCCAGCCCACGGCCGGCATGGGCATGGGTAATGGCGCAGGCCAGTGCGTCGGCGGCGTCGGTACCGGGTTCGGCATCCAGGCTGAGCAAGCGACGAACCATGTGCTGCACCTGGGTTTTGTCGGCATGGCCGTTACCGACGACGGCTTGTTTGACCTGCAGGGCGGTGTATTCGGCAACGTCGAGTCCATCGGCGACCAGAGCGCCAATGGCGGCACCCCGCGCCTGGCCAAGGAGAAGCGTGGATTGCGGGTTGACGTTTACGAAAATGATTTCCACCGCCGCTTGCTGGGGGGCGTAGCGGGCAGCCAGCTCGCGAATGCCGTTGTGGATCGAGCCGAGCCGGATCGGCAGGGCCGCGTCCGGGTTGGTGCGGATGCAGCCGCTGGCGACATAAGTTAATTGGCTGCCGGCCACGTCAATGACGCCAAAGCCCGTGATGCGTAGCCCGGGATCAATGCCAAGGATGCGCGTCACACCTTGGTGTGAGGGCAGGGAGGGGGGCAAGGGGGGGGTAGGCATGGTGAGTCGGTAGGGCGTGCGGTGCACATTGTACCGGGCGAACCGCGCAATCGTCGGGTTTTTGAGGCATGCAGCTGGGAGTGGGCGGCTCAAGATGTGCCATTTTTTGCCGTTAATTAGAGGCCATTCGTTCGGAGAGATGGGTGTTTTAGTGTCTTTTCGACCGAACGAGCACTTTTGCTCACTGAATATGTCCGAGTGTCGTGGTGGCTTCAAGAAGACGCGAGAGCTCGGTTTTTGGCTGACGCTCAGCAATGATTTACACTGATTTGGCTCGTTTGGCGACGGTGTCCGAATGGGCAATGAGAGATTAAATGGATGTTACGGGGGCTTTAATGTTGAATAAAC
>CAZHFS010000013.1:0-21444 GCA_964531885.1 uncultured Propionivibrio sp. | reverse complement strand
CCAAATTTTTTTGCTGATACTCATCCCGACCCCGAGACAAAATTTGTAGTCTACAACCATACATGTTGTACTACAACTCATCTGCCTGGCAGCAAATAATCGGAGAGAGCTCGGGGCTAGCGCACTCGCTTACACTTTGCCGTGCAACTGGCGCTGAGCCGCTGCGTAATCGCCAAGCGCGAGTTTGGGCCAAGCCAACAGACAACGGTCGAGCGCCGCATCGATTTCAGCCTGTTCTTCACGCCGAGGCGGCTTGAGCACGTAATTGACCACCTCGTTGCGCTCGCCGGGATGACCGATACCCAGACGCAAGCGCCAGAAATCAGGGGAGCCGAGCTGCGCCTGGATATCCTTGAGGCCATTGTGTCCGCCGTTGCCCCCGCCCTGTTTCAAGCGAATGCCCCCCGGCGGCAGATCGAGTTCGTCATGCACCACAAGTATTTCGGCGGGGCTGATCTTGTAGAAACGGGCCAGCGCGGCAACCGCTTGCCCGGATCGATTCATGAAGGTCGTCGGCGCAAGCAACCACAATTCGCCATCACGACCGACCTGGCCAAAGAATTTGCCCTGCGGCACGCAGGCCACCTTGAGTTCGCGAGCCAGCCGCTCGACAAACCAGAAACCGAGATTGTGGCGAGTGTCCTCGTATTCACTTCCCGGATTGCCAAGACCGACGATAAGACGCGGAGGGGTCATGCTCTAGCCGTGTTAGAAAAAAGAAAAACCGCCGCCGGTTTGCACCAGTGCGGCGGCTCTGCATTCCGCAAAGCGGACTTAGGCGGCGGGGGCCTCTTCAGCCGCAGCGGCTTTCTTGCTCGGGATCGAAACGACGACCGGGTCATCGCTGCCGTGCATGACCGGCTTGACGCCCTTGGGCATGACGATTTGCGAAACGTGAACTGCCTGACCAGCCTGCAGATCTTTCAGGTCGACTTCGATGAAGGCCGGCAGATCCTGCGGCAAGCAGGTGACATCGACTTCGTTCATCGTGACGGTGACCTTGCCGCCACCCAGCTTGACGCCAGGGGCCTGATCGCCGTTCAGGAAGTGCAGCGGCACTTTCTGGTGGATGGCGTGGGTGGTGTCAACACGCTGGAAATCCACGTGCAGAACGAGGGCCTTGTACGGGTGCATCTGGGCATCGCGCAGCACGACCGTTTCGGCCTTGCCGTCGAGCGAGAGGTTGATCACCGAGGCGTGAAAAGCTTCCTTGCGCAGGGCAAGGTACAGATCGTTGTGATCGATTTCGATCGCCAGACCGGCCGCAGCGCCACCATAAATGATGCCCGGGACCTTGCCAGCACGACGCAGGCGGCGGCTCGCTCCGGACCCCTGCACAGTGCGCTTTTGCGCGTTTAGTTCAAATTGCATGTCTGCTCCTGTTGAGAGTAAAACATCCCCGTCCGCGACCAGACGAGGGGGTGAAAAAAACTATTCGATAAACAGCGACGAAACCGAGTCGTCGTTGCTGATCCGGCGGATGGTTTCGGCCAGCACATCGGCAACCGACAGCTGACGAATGCGCGGCGAAAGCTGCGCCTCGGGCGTGAGCGGAATCGTATCCGTGACCACCAGTTCGTCGATCACCGAGTTATTGATGCGCTCGATGGCGCTGCCCGACAGCACGGGATGCACGCAATAGGCCACGACCCGCTTGGCACCGTGATCCTTGAGCGCCTGCGCCGCCTTACACAGCGTTCCGGCCGTATCGACCATGTCATCCATCAGCACGCAGGTCCGACCCTGCACGTCGCCGATGATGTTCATGACTTCCGACACATTGGCCTTCGGACGGCGCTTGTCGATGATTGCCAGATCGCACTCGAGACGCTTGGCCAGGGCACGCGCACGCACCACACCACCGACGTCGGGCGACACAACCGTGAGGTTCTTGTAGTGCTTCTTCCAGACGTCCGCCAGCATGATCGGCAACGAGTAGATGTTGTCGACCGGGATGTTGAAGAAGCCCTGGATCTGCTCGGCGTGCAGATCCATGGTCAGGACGCGATGCACACCGGCAGCGGTGAGCAGGTCGGCCATCAGCTTGGCGGCAATCGAGACGCGCGCCGAGCGGCCACGACGATCCTGACGGGAATAACCAAAATACGGGATGACTGCGGTGATCCGGGCGGCCGACGCACGCTTCAGGGCATCGACCATGACCAGCAGTTCGATCATGTTCTCGTTGGCCGGAGCACAGGTGGGCTGGACAACGAAAACGTCCTTGCCCCGTACGTGATCCTGAATCTCGACGGACACTTCACCGTCCGAGAAACGACCCACATCGGCCCGACTCACCGAAATGTTGAGATGTCTAACGACTTCCGCTGCCAGTTTTGGATTGGCATTGCCAGAGAAGACCATCAGGCTGTCGAATGACATGTTGCGCACCTCGGGCGCCGAGCGGCACCTTCTAGAAAAGACGGGCAGGTAAGGGATACCTGCCCGGCCAAATGAAATTTGTGTGGCTGGGGAAGAAGGATTCGAACCTTCGAATGCCGGAATCAAAATCCGGTGCCTTGACCAACTTGGCGACTCCCCAGCAGCTCCCGCTGCATGACGCAACGAGAGAGGCGCGAATTATACCGAAAAAAACAAAAAAAACTAGCCCCTTCTTTTAGAAAGCACCGCGCCCCTTTCGGTAAATCACAATCTGGGCTGACGCCCAAGGCAAGGATACGACGGATCGGAATACCCCGGCGTCGAGGGATGCCCTGGCGCCACGAGGCGATCGACACGCTCTTCTTCTGCCGCTGACCAGCTGACATCCAGCGCACCGAAATACTCTTCCCATTGCGCCAACGTACGCGGCCCGGCAATCACGGAGCTAACCAGCCGGTTGTGCAATACCCAGGCCGTCGCGTATTGCCCGAGCGTCACACCAAGCGCATCGGCACTCTCTTTAAGCGCCTGGGCAACGACCAGCGACTCCTGACGAAACTCAACCTGCATGAAGCGGCGATCATTGCGCGCGCCGCGACTGCCCTCAGGCAAGACTTCCCCGGGCCGGTATTTACCGGTCAGCACGCCGCGCGCCACCGGACTGTAAGGTACAACCCCCAATCCGAAGCGCCCACAGGCCGGCAGTATTTCGACCTCCGGCGTGCGGTTGAGCAGGTTGTAATAGGGCTGGCACACCACCGGCGGGGGCACGCCCAACTCACGGCACAGACCCAGTGCCTCGGCAATCCGCCAGCCGCGGAAATTGGACAACCCGAAATAGCGAATCTTCCCGGCGCGGATCAAATCACCCATCGCCCTGAGCGGCTCCTCGAGCCCCAACCCTTCGTAATCGCGATGCAGGTAATAGATGTCGAGATAATCGGTATGGAGGCGACGCAAACTATCATCGATCGCACGCATGATCCAGGTGCGCGAGTAGCCGCTCATGTTCGGTGCCTCGCTCATGGCATTGCCATGTTTGCTGGCCAGCACCCAGTCGTGCCTGGAACCTGCCAGACACTGCCCGACAATCCGCTCGGATTCGCCCTTAGTATAAATATCGGCCGTATCGATGAAATTGACACCACGCTCGCGTGCCGAATTCACAATACGCCGCGCCTCGGTTGCATCGGTCTGGTCGCCAAACATCATCGTACCAAGACACAAAGCCGATACTTTCAAATGACTGCTGCCCAAATACCGGTATTCCATACCCGCTCCCTGGTAGCAAAAAACATATTTGAGCACGCCCGCGACCGCTTAACCAGGGGCTCCCGCCAGTGCGGGGACGGTTCAGCCGACGAGATCGCGCAGGGGATGCGTGTCGAGTCCTGGCGCAGCCCACCCACGCCACCCGCCAGGCAACTGCGCCAAGGCACGCTCTGCGGCATGACGCGAGGCAAACTCGGCAAAAACGCAGGCACCGGAGCCACTCATGCGTGCGGGCGCAAGCGTCTTGAGCCAGGCGAGATGTTCGGCCACCTGGGGGAATTTCGCGCAAGCAACCGGTTCGAGGTCGTTTCGCCCGCTGCCCGGCTGCCAGTCGCAGGCGCGCATGAGCGGCGTATCACGCTTAAGCTCAGGCACACTGAAAATCGCAGCGGTTGGCACCTGCACCGGTGGTTCGAGCACCACATACCAGGCTGGGGGGACATCAATGGCCTGCAAAGCCTCCCCCACCCCTTCGGCAAAGGCACTCTGTCCAAAGACGAACACCGGCACATCCGCCCCCAGCGCCAACCCGATCTCCTGCAGACGGGTACGTGACAGGCCAAGCCGCCACAAATGGTTGAGCGCCAACAGCACGGTAGCCGCGTCCGAACTCCCCCCGCCCAAGCCGCCGCCCAGAGGCAGGCGTTTCTCCAAGCGAATGCTCGCCCCCTGCACGCATCCCGTCTCGCGCTGCAGCAGTCGCGCCGCACGCACAGTCAGATCGTCATCGGGCGAGACCCCAGGCAAGGGCGTTTCCATAACGATGGCGCCATCGGTGCGCGGTGAGAAATACAAGGTGTCGCCATGATCGACGAAGCGAAACAGGGTTTGCAGCAGATGGTATCCGTCAGCCCGACGACCGACGACATGCAAGAAAAGATTGAGCTTGGCAGGCGCCGGGTAAGGCGCCTCCCAACCATGGGGTGTTGTACAACTCAAGGCGTTTTCCCTGAAGGCAGATAATCAGTGTGAGACAGGGGCGTCCAACGGTCGATGCGTAAACGCAATTCCGTTGGATCCCCGCCGGCCTGGCCGCTGACGACCAAGCGACTGGGCGGAACATCGGGCTCATCCACATCGTAACCGTAATCGATCCGCCAACCGGCTGCATCGAGCCGTACAAGCCGACCGTGCGCATCGCGCTGCCCGGCCTCTCCGCCGCGCGCCCGCAACCAGTCAGCAAGACCGGTGATTGGCAAGGGGTAACCGAGCACCCGGGCGGTCAAGGATTCGCCATCGGCCGCTTGGTAGGTTTTCCCTTCGCTAGTCGTCAGACGCGCGCCCAGCCCGTCGGTCACAATTTCGGCAAGCCCTTGCCCGAATGGCGAGGAGAGCAGCACCACATTCTCGCCCGCCAAGTGGCGCCAGGACAGGCGGCCGGAAAAATTCTGCTCACCCTGCCGCAAGGAGAACCGGCCCTCGAGCTCAAACGCACCCAGCGCATCGCGTGACGGCATCTGCCCTGGTGATACGCCAACTCCGGCGCAACCCACGAGTGCACAGCTAAACACCACGCACAAGATCCGCCCCCATGCGGCGCGGAATGGCGACGTCCAGAGGCGCACCGGCAGGCGCAGCAGCACACCGATCACGGCGCAAATTTCCGCACCGCCTCGGACAAGACCTCGCTATCCGGGAACGACTTCTGCGCCTCGCGCAGGATTCGCTGGGCCTCCTCCGTGCGCCCCATCGCGGTGAGCACTTCGCCAAGGTGGGCAGCCACTTCCGGATCAGGCCGGGCGGCGTAAGCACGCTCCAATTGGGCCAGCGCACCAGACAGGTCACCCTGACGGAAGAGCACCCACCCCAGGCTATCAACGATGTAAAAATCGTTGGGCGCCAATGCCAGCGCTTTCTCGATCAGCACACGCGCTTCAGCCAGCCGGATGTTCCGGTCGGCGTACGAGTAGCCCAGCGCATTGAAAGCTTGAGGACTGTCAGGCTGCAACACCATGAGTCGACGCAAGCGCTTTTCCATGACTTCGTACTGGCCGAGCCGTTCGGCCATCAGCGCCGATTCGTACAGCAGGTCAGGATCGTCACGGCGTTTCGCCAACTGGGCATCGAGCAACGCAAAGGCCGCCTTGTAATCCTTCGCTTCACGCAACAAAGCTGCCTCGGCAATCACCATCCGCACCCGGTCTTCAGGCGTGCTGGTTTTGGCCTCCGCCAACACCCGCCGTGCCTCGCCGTGTCGCCCGAGCAGTGACAGTATTTGTGCTCGCCGCGTCTGCGCCGAGAGGTAACGATCCCCTTCGCTAATTGCGGCGTAATAGGCCAGCGCTTCATCGTAACGCTTGGCATCATCGGCGATCTGCCCCAGGTAAAAATAGGCGAGCCCTTTGTCCTTGAACTCGAGTTGCAGGAGGTGCCTGAAATTCCGTTCAGCCTGGGCGATATCGTTGTCCTGCAGAGCCAGAACGGCGGCAGGCAAGACCACATCTGGGTTGTCAGGAAAAGCGTTCTGCAAGGCATCGAACAAACGACGCGCCTCGGCATAGCGCTTGACCCCGACCAGCGCACGCGCCAATGAAAGCTGCATGTCGTACGCCTTGGGATGATCGGTGAGATACCCCTCCATGAAACGGATCCCATCCTCGGCCCCATCGCGCAACATCAACTGGGCCAGCAGCACGGCGGCCGCCTCCCAGTCGGGCCGGATCTCGAGCGCGCGCCGGGCCTCGGCCTTGGCCCGCTCGGACAAATTCGCCCCGGCCGCAGCAACCGCGATGGCGAAATGCGCCTCGGCATACGAAGCAAAGGCCAAACCGACTTCCTCGACCACCCTGAACACGGCCACCCGTTCGCTGTGCCTGGCCAGCGTCCGGTTAAGGCCAAGCAAGTTCTCGGGAATCTTGGGAGGATCACTCTCCAGCAAACGGATCAGAGAGGGCGCAACCCCTTCGAGTTGCCCGACCAGCATCATCGTACTCACCAGCATCTGCTGCGCACGCTTCGATTCAGGCTCGACATCCACCCACAGACGTGCAGCTTCAACGGCCAGATCGAACCGGCGCGCATAGCTGGCAACCTCGATCGTCCGTTCAAGCACCTGGGGATCCCGCGTGCGCAACGCAAGGTCGGCATAGGCATTGCTTGCCAATTCGTTATCGCCGCGGCGCAATGCAATTTCGCCAAGAATGACCTGAAAAACCGTGCGTGCCAGAAGGTCGTCCGGCGTTTCAACACGCGCTTCAGCCTCTGCCTGCGGTGGCCGCTTGGCCTCGCGCTTGACCGTCGGACGCGGTTTCTTGGCTGGCGACGCTTCTTGCGCAGTCGCCGGCAAACCGAGCGATAGCGCCACGGCACCGGCAATAAGTAGGCGGAAAAGGAGATTCATGTGATACCTGTCGATCCTGACCGGATACGGCTTGGAGTCGTTTGCGTCATAATGGTTTGCGCATGTTAAGAACTTTTCTCGGGAGCAGCAATGCCGGAACTGCCAGAGGTCGAAGTCAGCCGCCTCGGAATCGCCCCCAAAGTGGAAGGGCAGCGCATCGTCGCCGCCATTCTACGCGCGCCTCGACTCCGCCACGACATTCCTGCCGAACTGGCCACGAAACTTAAGGGGCTCAGGATTGACGCCATTCGTCGCCGAGGCAAGTACTTGCTCTTCGATTGCGAGAGCACCCGCGGTGGCGGCTGGCTGATCCTGCACCTCGGCATGTCAGGCAGCCTACGTTTCGTCCCAGTCGGCACCCCGGCGCAAACACACGACCACGTCGACCTCGTCTTCGCCGACATCGTGCTGCGCCTGCGCGACCCACGTCGTTTCGGCACCCTGGTTTGGCACGAGGGGACCAGCGTTGAATCCCACCCGCTGCTCGCCGTGCTCGGCATCGAACCACTGAGCGAGGCTTTTGACGGCGACTGGCTCTATGCAGCCACCCGCGGCAGACAGACCCCGATCAAACCCTTCCTGATGGACGGCCACCGCATCGTCGGCGTCGGCAACATCTATGCGGCTGAGAGTCTGTTCCGTGCCGGCATCTCGCCAACCCGCGCCGCCGGCCGGATCAGTCGCACGCGTTGCCACACGCTGGCCTCCGCCGTCCGTGCAACCCTCGCCGAAGCGATTGCAGCCGGCGGCAGTTCCGTCCGCGACTACGTGCATAGCGACGGCGGCGCCGGCAGCTTTCAGCTCAATTGTGCCGTCTATGGGAGACACTCTCTGCCTTGTCCGAACTGCGGCCATTCCATTGCCATGCTGCGCCAAGCCGGCAGAACGACCTTTCATTGCCCGCACTGCCAGCGCTGAAGCGGCTCGGCTTGTGATAGAGTAGCCGCCAATCCATCCGCCGGATTTCGACATGACACTCGTCCAGCATTTTGCCGCTTACAGCCACTGGCGCACCCAGCTTGCAAACCACCTGGACGCTTTCCGCACCTGTCTGGCTGACAACGAGTTGTCCGACGCACAAACCGAACTGCGTCTATCGCGTCTGCTCGACAAGCTTCAGGAAGACCGCCTGCACGTTGCCTTTGTCGCTGAGTTCTCGCGCGGCAAGTCCGAGCTGATCAATGCCATTTTCTTTGCCAGTTACGGCAACCGCATGCTGCCCTCGACTGCCGGCCGCACGACCATGTGCCCGACCGAACTGCTCTACGACCCCGAGCGACCCCCGGCCATCGAACTACTCCCGATCGAAACCCGTCAATCCAGCACGAGCATCGCCGAATACCGCAAGATTGCAGGCGCATGGACGGTCGTCCCGCTCGATACCGCTTCGCCAGAACGCATGCAGGAAGCCTTGCGCTCGGTCAGTGCCGTCCAGCGCGTCACACCGGAGGTTGCCAACACCCTTGGCTTTGCCCCTGGGCAAGACGAAGCGCAACTGCCGATCGGCGACGATGGGCTTGTCGAGATTCCACGCTGGCGCCATGCGCTGATCAACTTCCCCCACCCGCTCCTCAAGCAAGGCCTGGTCATCCTCGACACGCCGGGCCTCAATGCCATCGGCACCGAACCCGAACTGACGCTCGCCCTGCTCCCGGAAGCACACGCCGTCCTGTTCATTCTGGCCGCCGACACCGGAGTCACGCAGTCCGACCTCGCCGTCTGGAACGAGCACATCGCCCTGCCCGGGCGGCGCAAGCGCGGCCGCCTCGTCGTTCTCAACAAGATCGACAGCATGTGGGACGAACTGAAGACGCCGGCCGAAATCGACGCCGAGATCGACAGCCAGACCGCGTCAAGCGCCAAGACTCTGGGCCTACCGGCCAGTCAGGTTTTTCCGGTCTCGGCGCAGAAAGCCCTCGTCGCCAAGATCAACGACGACGCGCCCCTGCTTGAGCGCAGCCGCCTGCCAATCCTGGAACACGCCCTGTCCAACGTGCTCATCCCGGCCAAGCAGGAAATCGTGTTCGAGAACACCGACGCCGAATTTGCCGACATCTACATGCGCATGCGCGGCCTGCTCGAATCCCGCCTGGCCGGATTGCGGGAACAACTCGACGAGCTTGACGAACTGCGCGGCAAAAACAAGGGCGTCGTCGAATACATGATGGGCAAGGTGCGCATCGAAAAGGAGGAATTCGAGGCTGGCCTGCAGAGTTACTACGCGGTGCGCAGCATCTTCTCGCAACTCACCAACAAGCTGTTCGCCCACCTGGCACTCGACGCACTGCGCACCCGTACCACGAATACGCGCGCCAAGATGGACAGCGCCACGTTTTCCAAAACGCTGTCGGAGTCAATGCGCGAGTACTTTCTCCAGGCACGCGACAAGATGACGCAGGCCGACGCCGAAGTCGTCGAAATCCTCAGCATGATGGAGGCGGTCTACAAGAAATTCTCCGTCGAGCACGGACTCAAACTCGGCACGCCGACCAGTTTTTCTCTGATCCGCTACCGCAAGGACGTCGACCGACTGGAACAGTGGTGCGATACCCACCTCAACACCGCGCTCAAGCTGATGACCCAGGAAAAAACGCGGGTCACCCAGAAGTTCTTCGAAGAGGTGGCCACGCAGGTCAAACGCGCCTTTGAGCGCGCCAACCGCGACGCTGAAATCTGGCTCAAGGCGATCATGGCTCCGATGGAGACCCAGGTCCGCGAACACCAGATCCAGCTCAAACGGCGCCTGGAAAGCATCAAGCGTATCCATCAGGCGACGGATACGCTTGAGGAGCGGATTACCGAACTGGAACAGGTCGAACGCGAACTGATGGCCCAGGTCCATGCCCTCGAGCAGGCCGGCAGCACCGTCCAGATGGCACTGCAGAACATCAGCGGACGACGCGGACGACGCCCGGCCGCTTAAGCCTTCGTCCGCGCCGTTGAATCAGGAACGGGGGTTACCGGTCAATTGGGTGTATTTTGCCCAAAGCTGGTCTTCGCTCTCGACCCGAGCCGGATCCTTCGGAATGCAATCGACCGGGCAAACCTCGACGCACTGGGGCGTGTCGTAGTGCCCGACGCACTCGGTACACTTATTCGGATCAATCTCATAAATCTCGGCGCCTTGCGAAATCGCTTCGTTCGGGCACTCCGGTTCGCACACGTCGCAGTTAATGCATTCGTCGGTAATAATCAAAGCCATGGCTATTTTGTCCTTCTGATCAAGAGTTTTTAGCTAACACCTTAGTACGCAACCGCTCGCCCACGACGGGGTGCACAAATTTGCTCACGTCGCCGCCAAAATTGGCGATCTCGCGAACCATCGTCGCCGAGATGAACATGTACTGTTCACTGGGCGTCAAAAACATGGTTTCGACTTCGGGGAACAGATTCCTGTTCATGCCCGCCATCTGGAATTCGTATTCAAAATCCGACGCCGCGCGCAACCCCCGCAGGATGACCTTGGCGCCACGCTCGTGCAGGAAGTCCATGAGCAGCCCTTCGAAGCTGCACACTTCCGCGTTTTCGTAGGGTGCCAACGCTTCGCGTGCCATTTCGGCGCGCTCCGCCAGGGTAAAAAACGGTTTCTTCGCCCGACTCTCGGCAATCGCCACAATCACGTGATCGAACAACCCGACCGCGCGTCGAACAATATCCTCGTGCCCACGGGTCAGAGGATCGAAAGTACCAGCATAGATCGCCACCCGCCTATTGAGTGTCATGGGGTTTCGCCTTTGCGCATCAAATGATAATAAACCTGTCCGGCACGGCCCTGGCGGACGGTCAGCCAGTCTCCGAGCCTGTCGAGTTGGTGTTCTGCCTCGACGTACAACTCGCCATCGTCGGCCAGCAACGCCGGCAACAGCGGCTCAAGCCGCTCAAGCCAGCCCTGACGATACGGCGGATCGAGGAACAGCACATCGAATTTGCCCTCGCGAGAAACGAAGGAAGGGGCGGATTTTACCGCATCGCCGCGAATAATCCGCAACCGGTCGCCTGCTGCCAGCAAACGGGTGTTGTTTTCCAGCGCAGCCACCACCTCGGGAGACTGCTCGACCATGATCACCCGTTCCGCCCCCCTGGAGGCCGCTTCAAAGCCCAGCGCCCCGCTCCCGGCAAAAAGGTCGAGACAACGACGGCCGGACAGATCCTGCCCCAGCCAGTTAAACAGGGTTTCCCGCACCCGGTCGGGCGTGGGGCGCAAACCCAGCGCATCGGGAAAGCGTAGCTGGCGGCGCTTCCATTCGCCGCCGATGATTCGTACCGTATTCATGAATATGCCGGGCCGTTCGAGGACGGCCAGAAGATGCTCTAAGGTGCTGCCGCCGTGGTTTCGCCACCAACGACAACGGTGCGCAAGCGAAGCGGATCGACATGCCGGGCAAACGCCGCCTTGACGTCTGCCGCCGTGACCCGCTCGACGTTTTCAGCATAGCGATCGAGATAGTCCAGCGGCAAGCCGTAAAAGCCGATCAGGGCGACGTTGTCGAGAATTTTACGATTGCTGTCAAGATTCAACGGAAAACCACCAACCAGGTTTTGCTTGGCCGCCCTCAATTCCGCGGCACTTGGCCCCTCGGCGACAAACCGCGCAAGCACGTCGCGAGCCACGCCGAGCGCCTCGTCGGCCTGCGCCTTCTTGGTCTGCAAAACCACCTGGAACGGTCCGGGCTGAGCCATTGGAGAAAACCGGCTATAGACGCTGTAGGCAAAGCCGCGCTTCTCGCGCACCTCCTGCATCAGGCGTGAAACAAAGCCTCCGCCGCCCAGCGAATAGTTCCCGACGACAAGCGGAAAAAAGTCGGGGTCGCCGCGCCGGATCGCCGGCAAGCCGAAATAGACATGCGCCTGCGCAGACGGATGCTCAATGCGCGATTCGCCCCCTTGCCCGATCAGGGGAGCGCTCGGCGCCACTGGGCCTGTGCCCGCCGGCAAACCGTCGAGCAGACGGACGGCCAGCGCCTCGGCTTGCGCACGCGAAAGGTCACCCACCAGGGTGACGCTCGCGCGCCCCGCCCGGTAATGCTCGGCATGAAAGGCCTGGACATCGCTCCGATTCAGACTGGCGAGCGATTCCGGGGTCGCCTGGCGACCGTAGGGATGATCGGGATAGAGCGCACCCCAGAAGGCGCGCACGGCAAGCGTATCGGGGCGGGTCAGGGCGTCCTTCAGCCCGGCAACCCGGCGCGCGACTTCGCGCTCAATGATATCCGGAGCAAAACGCGGGGCTTGCAGCACATTGCGCATGATCTCCAGCGCGGGCTCACGCTTGTCGTCTGCGGACAGGGTGCGCAGGGTGACCGAGGCGCGATCAAGGTCGGCACCGCCGCCCATCTGGGCGCCGATATCGGCAAGACGGCTGGCCACCTCGCTCTCGTCCAGGCTGCCTGCCCCCAGATCGAGGACACCGCGAGTGAGCGATGCAAGCCCTGCCTTGCCGGCAGGATCGTAGGAGCTTCCGGCGGCAAAATCGACCTGAACGTCGATGATCGGCAAGGCCCGGCTTTCGACAAAATAGACACGCGCGCCCGCCGGGGTCTGCCAGTGCTGGATAGGCGGTGCAGCCTGCGCTGCAGGAACAGCAATACCGCCGAGCAGCAACACCCCGGCGACGAAAGAATGGAACTGGGACGACAGCTTCATCGAAAACCTCTCAATGACGCCCAAGCGGGGCCTGCGGCTTGCGCGGCCCGTCGGGCAAAGGTTGCGGATCGAGGACACCGACGGTCATCCCGTCATCGCCGAAATAGCGGGCAGCAACGGCCTGCACCTGCTCGGCACTTACCTGCTGCAACTTCTCGATCATTCGCTTGTTTTTTTCATGCGGAATGCCCGCCGATTCGAGCTGACCGATTTCCATCGCTTGGGCGAACATCGAATCGAGTTTGTAGATTTGGCCGGCAACAAGCTGCGCCTTGGCACGCGCCAGTTCTTCGTCGGTCACGCCGGCCTCGGCAATGCGCGAGATTTCGGCACGCAGGGCGGCCTCCAGCTCAGCCACGGTGCGCCCGCGGCTGGGCGAGGCGCTGATATAAAACAGGGCCGGCCCGCGCGCCGTGGCGTCATAGCCAGCACCGGCCGACACGGCAAGGCGCTGGGTGCGCACGAGATTCTTGGAGAACCGCGCCCCCTCATGGCCATCCAGAATCGCGGCCAGCATTTCCAGCGCGTAGGGGTCGCTATCGCGTTCGACATCGCGCAGTGTCGGCGTCTTGAAGGCCAGCAGAATCACCGGCAACTCGGCCGGCGCCTTGACCGTCAGGCGACGCACGCCTGTCTGTTCCGGCTCGATTTGTGGCTTGCGCTCAGGCAAGGCGCGTGCCTTGAGTTTGCCATAGTGACGCTCGGCGAGCTGGAAAACGGCACGGTGATCAACGTCGCCGACCACGACAAGATAAGCGTTATTCGGAACGTACCACTGCTGATACCAGTCGCGCGCATCCTTGACGGTCATGTTCTCGAGATCGTCCATCCAGCCGATCACCGGCACGCGGTAAGGATGCGCCTGAAACGCCACAGCCGACATCTGTTCGAACAACTTGGCGGTGGGTTGGTCGTCCGTCCGAAGTCGCCGCTCTTCGCGAACCACCTTGATCTCCTGGGCAAACTCATCCGCAGAAAGCGTCAGATGGCGCATGCGGTCGGCTTCCAACTGCATCATCTGACTGAGCTTTACGTTCGGCACCTGCTGGAAATACGCCGTGTAATCGCGGCTGGTGAACGCGTTGTCACGGCCACCGGCCGCGGCCACGAGGCGGCTGAATTCGCCTTTGCCAGTCGTCGGCGTCCCTTTGAACATCATGTGTTCAAGGAGGTGGGCGACGCCGGTCGTACCGTTTTTTTCGTCCATGCTGCCGGCGCGGTACCAGACCATATGCACGACCGTCGGCGCGCGCCGGTCTTCCTTAACGATAACGCGAAAGCCGTTCGCCAGGGTCGTCTCGTACGGATTGGCCTGCGCCGCCGGCGCCAGGGCAAGTGAGGCAACAGCGATAAGGGGGATCAGGCGGGAGTAGCGCATGGGGGCAGATCGCTTCTGTTAAAATTCTGGTAACACATCTCGGAACGGCCAATCTTACCATCCGGCCGCACCACCTTACCCCGAAAGACACGCCACTCCATGTTTGGTTTCCTCAAGAAGTCCCCCCCATCGTCCGAAACCGCCACGGACGCCACGCCCACCGTGCAGTCCTGGAGAGAGCGCCTGCTGGCCGGGCTAACGCGCACACGAGCCCAGTTCGGCGGCAAACTCAAATCCCTCTTTGCGCGCGGTAAGGTCGACGACGAACTGCTCGAAGACCTGGAAACCCTCCTCCTCACGAGCGATGTCGGACTCGATGCGACGACCTACCTGCTCGATGCACTCAAGGCGCGCGCCAAACGCGACAAACTGGAAACCCCCGAAGCGATCCAGCAAGCGCTGGCCGACTCGCTGCTCGAACTGCTTATGCCCCTCGAAGCGCCGCTCGACGTCACTCCCCACAAGCCCTTCGTCATCATGATCTCGGGAGTTAACGGTGCCGGCAAGACCACGTCGATCGGCAAGCTGGCCAAATATTTCCAGTCCCAGGGCAAATCGGTGCTGCTCGCGGCCGGCGACACCTTCCGTGCCGCGGCCCGTGAGCAGCTGCAGACCTGGGGGGAACGCAACAACGTCACGGTCATTTCGCAGGAATCGGGCGACCCGGCGGCGGTCATTTTCGACGCCATTTCGGCGGCGCGGGCACGCGGCATTGATGTGGTGCTCGCCGACACGGCTGGCCGCTTGCCCACTCAACTGCACTTGATGGAAGAAATCGCCAAGGTCCGCCGGGTGATCCAGAAGGCCGATCCGACGGCCCCGCACGAGTCACTGCTCGTCCTCGACGCCAACTTCGGCCAGAACGCGCTCGCCCAGGTCCAGGCGTTCGACAAGTCCATTTCGCTGACCGGCCTGGTCGTCACCAAGCTCGACGGAACGGCCAAAGGTGGCGTCATCGCGGCCATCGCCCGCCAGTGCCCCAAACCGATCCGTTTCATCGGCGTCGGCGAAGGCATCGACGACCTGCGCCCCTTTGTCGCACGCGACTTCGTTGATGCATTGTTTGAATAAATGCGTGCGCCACAACACACACAACAAAAACGACGAGAACCCAATATGAAAACCTCGCTTGTACGTTGTGCCCGTTGTGTTTGTTGTGGTTAAACCTTCTCCGTTACGACACTCACCATGATCTCCGCCAGTGCCGTCACCAAGCGTTATCCGGAAGGCCTCGAAGCCCTGCGTGGGGTCAGCTTCGAGATCACCGCGGGCGAGCTCGTTTTTTTCACCGGCCACTCCGGCGCCGGCAAATCGACGCTATTCCGTTTGCTCGCCGCGATCGAGCGCCCGACCTCGGGCAGCATCGTCGTCGGTGGACAGAATCTCGCGGCGCTACGCCGCGGCGCCATTCCATTTTTGCGCCGCCACTTCGGCCTGATCTTCCAGGATCAGAAGCTGCTCTTTGACCGCAGCGTGCTCGACAACGTCCTCCTGCCATTAGCCATCGTCGGCTTACCGCATCGCGAAGCGCTGCGCCGGGCGCGCGCCGCGCTCGACAAGGTCGGCTTGCTGGCGCGCGAGAAAGCCCAGCCGATCGCCCTCTCCGGCGGCGAACAACAACGGCTGGCCATCGCACGGGCCGTGGTCAACCGACCGTCCGTCCTGCTCGCCGATGAGCCAACGGCCAATCTCGATCGCGCCACCGCCGCCGACATCCTCAATATTTTCGAGGCGTTTCACCAGGTTGGTGTCACCGTCGTCATCGCCACCCACGACCCGCAGTGGATGGCGCACCTCTCGCCGCGCATCCTGCGCCTCGAACACGGCCGCCTGTGCCCCGAGTGACGCCATGAAGAGCTACCTGACCCAACATGCCAACGCGCTGCGCGACGCCTGCCGCCGGCTTGTCGCGGCCCCACTCAACACCTTGCTTGCGCTCCTGGTAATCGGTGTCGCGCTGGCCCTGCCGAGTGCCGGCTACGTGGCGCTGGACAACCTGCGCGAACTGCTGGGCAGCTCGACTGGCGCACCGCAGATCAGCGTTTTCCTGCAGCTCGATGCCAACCGCAAGGACGCAACCGAGATCGATACCCGGCTGCGTGAACTCAAGCCGGGCAACTGGCGTTTCGTCCCGCGTGACGAAGCGTTGAAACGACTGCAGGCAAGCGCAGGCATGAGCGACATCGTCGCCAGTCTGCCGAAAAACCCCTTGCCCGATGCCTATGTAATCGAGCCGACCGACACCTCGCCCGAGGCCATGGACAGCCTCGCGGCCCAGTTGCGCACCCTGCCCAAGGTCGCTCATGTCCAACTCGACTCGGCCTGGGTCCGCCGTCTCGATGCTTTCCTGCGTTTCGGCAAACTCTCGGTCAGCCTGCTTGCCGGTCTGTTTGCCGGCGCACTGGTTGCCAGCACCTTCAACACCATCCGCCTGCAGATCCTGGCTCATGCCAATGAAATCGAGGTAGCCCGGCTGATCGGAGCCACCGACGCTTTCGTCCGCCGCCCCTACCTCTACTTCGGCACCCTGCAAGGCGCGCTGGGTGGCCTGTTCGCTGCCGCGCTCGTCGCCGTCGGCCTTCACCTGCTGTCCACCCCGGTCGCCGAACTGGTCACGCTCTATGGTGGCAACTTCACCCTGCGCGGACTCTCTCCGCTCGGCGTGGGCCTGCTTGCGGCTGGTGGTGCCCTGCTCGGCTGGCTGGGTGCGCTCCTCTCGCTGGCCATCCATCTGCGTCATCCTGGCTAAAGAAAAGCATCCGGAGCTTCCATGAGTACGCCCCCCAACACCCGTCTGGCCGAGATTTCCAGTTATGCCACGCGCCACCTGCCGGCGGCACTGGGCCTTGGCATTGCCCTGACCGGTGTAGCCATCCTGCTCATCCAGACCCTGATCGATATCGCCATCGGTGAACCTGCCCCCGGCCTGAAAAATGCCCTGCTTGGCGGAGGCGCCGGCTTTGCGGCCACGGCACTCGGCGCCTTGCCCGCTCTGTTCTTGCGCCAAATCCCACAGAAGCTGGAAGACAGCCTGCTGGGCATGGCCGCCGGCATGATGCTCGCCGCCAGCGCGTTCTCCCTCATCCTGCCGGGGCTAGACGCCGGCGCGGATATCCTCGGCAGCCGTCCGCTTGGCGCCGCCATCGTCGTTGCCGGGATGTCGATCGGCGTCCTGCTCATGCTTGGCCTCGAACGCTTCGTCCCGCACGAGCACGACAGCACAGGCCCGTGCGGCCCCCTTGTCGAACGCTGTGGCCGCGTCTGGTTGTTCGTCTTTGCTGTCGCCCTGCACAACCTGCCCGAAGGCATGGCCATCGGCTCCGGTTTTGCACATAACGATCTGTCCGTTGGCCTTCCGGTCGCCGTCGCCATTGCCCTGCAGGACATCCCAGAAGGCCTGGCAGTCGCTCTGGCCTTGCGCAACGTCAACCTCGGGGCCGGACGAGCCGTACTGATCGCCGCAGCGAGCGGCCTGCTCGAACCCCTGGGTGCACTGATCGGCGTGGGGCTGTCCGGCGGGCTGGCCATTGCCTATCCGGCCGGCTTGGGCCTGGCAGCCGGCGCCATGATCTTCGTCGTCTCGCACGAAGTCATCCCCGAAACTCACCGCAACGGGCACCAGACCCCGGCGACACTGGGCTTGATGATCGGTTTCGCAATCATGATGGTGCTCGATACGACGCTCGGCTAAGCGCATCACACCAATCCGCGCCTTAACCTTGACGCCGCTACGCCACAGGCATAGCCTTCTCCGGTACGGTTGTTCATTCAAATAACGATACCAAGGAGACGTCATGCTTTCTCGCCCTGCCCACTGGGCCGGCCTGCTTCTGGCCACCACCCTTTCCATTTCTGCGGCCCAGGCGGCTCGCAATGTCATTGTTCTTATCGGTGACGGCCTCGGCCAGAGTCACTTCATCGCCGCAAGAACCTACAGCCAGCACCATCTCGGGCAGGACCTGCATCTCTCCAAACTGATGCAACGGCGCTGCTGTCTGGCGCTCGTCACCAACGACACCGCCGACGCGCTGGTGACCGAATCGGCGGCGGCAGCGGGCCAGATCGCCACTGGCCAGAAAATGACCGCCCTCGCCATCAGCATGGCCGCCGATGGCAAGACCCCGGTCACCACGCTCATGGAAGTTGCCCGCCAGCAAGGCAAGTCGACCGGCCTCGTCACCACCTCGGGGATCACCGACGCCACGCCGGCAGCCTTTGCGGCGCATGTCAGCAACCGTAGCGACCAGGCCTCGATTGCCGCGCAACAGATCGCTTTTGGTGTCGATGTCCTGCTTGGTGGCAGCCGTGAATTTTTCTTGCCGAGCACCGCCGGCGGCAAGCGCAAAGATAGCCGCGACCTCATCGCCGAGGCGCGCGCAGCCGGTTACGGCTATGCGCAGACTGCGGACGAATTGCGTGCGGCATCCTCCGCCCGGGTGCTTGGACTGTTCAACATGGATCGCATGGCCTACGAAATCGATCGTGCGCAAACCAAGGAACCGAGTCTGGCGCAGATGACCGACGCCACATTGCGCCTGCTCGCGCGCAACCCTAACGGTTTCGTTGCGATGATCGAGGGCGGACGCATCGACCACGCCGCACACCGGAACGATGCCCCGGCAACGATCCACGACACCCTGGCCTTTGATGCGGCCGTCGGCCGGGCACTCGCCTTCGCCGAGAAAACGCCTGACACCCTGGTGATCGTCACCGCCGACCATGAAACCGGTGGCATGGCCCTGATCGGCAACAGCAAAACGAGCAAAAACTACGTCGGTATGGACTGCGCTGCGCTGGCCCGCGCCAAGATGTCTTTTGAACTCCTCGCCAAGCGTTGGGGCAAAACACCTGACGCCGCGACGATCAAATCCACCGTCCTTGACGCATTGGGGGTCGAACTGACCGACGCCGAAGTACAGACCGTTCTCGACGACACCCTGCGCAAGCTTGACCCCGCCAATTACACCTACCCGCTGCTGCACTCGCTGGCTTTCGTCCTTCGCCCTTACTGGCGCATCGGCTTCGCCACCCAGACGCACACCGCCTCGCCACTGTTCGCCGTCGGCCACGGCCCCGGCGCCGAGCAACTCGGTGGATTAATGCACAACACCGAGCTATTCAGCATCCTGCGCGAGGCCGTCGAAAAGCGCTGAGCGCTGGATAGCTGAACCACGAAGAGCACGAAGAACGCTAAGAAAAATCCTGCGAAGGATACATCGGGCGGTCTTCGTGCCCATTCGAGGAGCAAACCCGAATTCCGAATTCCGGCTTTTGCTCATCATCGCGCCCTTCGTTTTCTTCGTCGAAAACCCTTTTTTCCCCCACCCATGCCCGCGCTACCCCCCCACCACCAGACCCTGCTCAACGCCTACGGCTTCGGCCTGTTTCCGCTGCCGACCTACCACCCGGCCGAGCTCGGTGACTGGCGCGTGCGCCTCCACCTGCCCAGCCGCGGTGACGGCTATCTCGGTACGCAGGCGATGGAAAGCCGGGCGGTACTCACGCGTGCCGGCAAAGTCTGGATGTGCACAGGCCTGCTCGAACAGGAGAGCCACGCCTGGCACGTGCATTGCGCACGCGGCACGGTCGTCGTTGCCGGGCTCGGCATGGGAATGTATGCCTACGCGGCGGCCATGAAACCCGAGGTTGACCGGGTCATCGTTGCTGACATTTCGCCCGACATTATCGACCTGATGCAGGCGGCGACTGATTTTCCGGCATGGCCTTGCCGGGACAAGGTTCGCCTGATCGCCGCCGACGTCCTGGCCGCCGACTTCGCACCCCGCATCGCCGAACACACAGAGGGGCGCCCGATCGACTATCTTTACGCCGACATCTGGCCGAATTTCCCGGCGGCCGAAGCCCCAACTCAAACCGCCGCCATGGTGCGCTGTCTGCAGCCCCGTGCTGCCGGCTGGTGGGGACAGGAACTCGCGCTGGCCTACGCCTGCCAAGCGCGCGGCACCCCGCTTGACGCCGCCGCACTCACCGCATGGTTCGCCGAACAGGGTGTTCCACTGCCGCCCGTCAGCGCCGGCTACATCGCATTCTGCCAGGCGGTTGGCGCAGCGTTTGGCTGCGACCGCCCCCCCTCGCTGTGGCAGCGCCTCCAGCGCTGGATCCGTTCGCGTCGCTAAATACGCCGTACCCGGTCCTCCTCACAACTTCAAGGTTGAGAGCAGGATGCTCGTCTCCGTGCTGGCGATCCCGTCAACCTGACGAATGGTGTTCAGCACGCTGTCGAACGATTCAAGGGTATCGGTGCGCAACTCCGCCATCATGTCCCAGCGGCCGTTGGTGGTATGCAGGGCAACCACGTTGGGCATCCCGCGCAGTACGCGGCGCACGTCATCTCCGTAATTGCCTTCGATTTCAATACTCATGATCGCCCGGATGCGATGCGCTTCTGCTTCCGGCCGCAAACGAACCGTAAATCCGACGATGGCACCGTCCTGCAGCAGGCGGGACAAACGATTCTGAACCGTCGCCCGCGCCACACGCAGTTTTTTGGCCAGGGTTGCCACCGGCATGCGGGCATCGTCACGCAGCAAGGCAATCAATTGACGATCGACATCATCCATTTTTGTACAAAGTGTCAGTATTTATCGTCTATTTGTACATTTTTACGCAATTTGTGTCAAAGAGAATACTTCACATTGACACCATCCTTCGCGAGAATTTTACGCATTGCGAACTTGTTTCGCGCTCGCTGGATGCCCTATGACCCGTTTCATCGATGTTCCCAGCATGAACCGCCTCGTCGCAGATATCGGCCTGCCGCGCTTCATCGACGACCTTTCCGTGGCCATCGGCAAGGACTTCGCCCGCTGGCACGATTTCGACAAAACCGCCCGTCTCGCTACGCACTCGCCGCTCGGAGTCATCGAACTGATGCCGGTAGCCGACGCCCGGCGCTACGCATTCAAGTACGTCAACGGGCATCCCGACAATGCGCTGGTCGGCCTGTCGACCGTCATGGCCTTCGGCGTCCTCTCCGACGTCGCCACCGGCTACCCGGTCCTGCTTTCCGAACTGACCGTCGCCACCGCCATGCGCACTGCCGCCACGTCCCTTCTGGCTGCGCGCCTGCAAGCCCGCCCCGAATCAAGGCGAATGGCCCTGATCGGCAACGGCGCCCAGAGTGAATTTCAGGCGATTGCCTTTCATTGCCTGTTCGGCATCCGCGAAATCAGAATCTACGACCGGGACCCCAACGCCAGCAGAAAGCTGATGCACAACCTGGCGCACCTGCCGGCCTTGCGTGTCGTGCCCGCCAACTCGATCGCCGAAGCGGTGCGTGGAGCCGACATCGTCACGACGCTGACCGCCGAGAAAACGCATGCCAACCTGCTCACCCCGGAAATGCTGGAGCCAGGCATGCACATCAATGCCGTTGGCGGCGATTGTCCGGGCAAGACCGAACTGCACC
>CAZHFS010000012.1:0-22720 GCA_964531885.1 uncultured Propionivibrio sp. | reverse complement strand
AGCAATACGGCCGGAATCGGATTCCGGATCGACCAGGCGGAAACGTTCATGGCGCGGCCTTCGCGGCGCTTGCCGTCGCGCTGTCGACCAACCGAACCGTGTCGCCGTCGGCGAGAAAGCCGGCCCCGCTGGCCACAACACGCACATCGGCCGCCAGCCCGGAAACCTCGATCCGATCCCCCTGCCGCCGGCCAGCGACCACCTTGGTCAGCGCCACTTTCGCGCTGCCCGGATCGTCGCCCTCCAGCCGGAACACATAGGCAAAACCTTCTCGCAAGATCACCGCCGACTGCGGCAAGGTCAGCGCAGTGCGCTGACCCAACTCGAACTCGCCACGGACAAACATGCCGGGGCCAAGCGTCTGGCCGGCCGTGACGTCCACATCGGCATAGACCAAGGCGTTGCGCGTCTGTCCGTCGACGGTCGGCGCCAGCGCACGCACCCGTCCGTTGATCAGTTCGCCACCCGGCGCCGTCAGGCGCACCGCCAGACCAAGCTGCAGGCGGGAGAGTTCGCTGGCCGTCACCTCGGCGCGCCATTCGAGGCGGCCGCCGCGAATCAAGCGAAACAGCTCTTGCCCCGGCTGGCTGAGCGAACCGACCGTCGCCGTGCGCGCCGAGATGACCCCATCGTCAGGCGCCACGATCTGGGTTCGGGCAAGCCGCAATTCCGCCGCCTGCAGGCGCGCCCGCGCGGCATTAAGACGTGCGGCGGCGGTCTGCTCGACCGTCAGCGACTGGGTGCTCTGCTGCGCACTGTAGAACCCCTTCTCCCGCAACTGCCTGGCCCGCTCGCTATTGGCCTTCGCCTCGGCCAGCGTCGCCTCCAGTTCCGCCACCGTGGCCCGTGCCTCGGCAACCTCGCTCATCGTCGTGCTCGCATCGATACGGGCCAAGACCTGCCCCTTCCGTACCGTGTCACCGACCTCGGCGCGCACCTCGAGAATGCGATAGTTGCTGATCTCGGCACCGATCGTTGCCTCCTGCCAGGCAGCCACATTGCCGGCAGCAGCAAGCATCTCTGGCCAGGACTCGCTGCGCGGCGAAGTGACCGTAACACTCAACGCCGGGCGTGGCGCCCCTCCGGCACCAGCAGGCGTTGGGGGTTGCGCTGCGGACTTGCCACGCCCGAAAGAAAGGGCCAGTGCCGCCGCCACCAGAATCAGGCCGCCGACGATCAGCGCGCGCCGATGGGCACGCAGGAATCCGGTATCGATTTTCATGTCGCTGAAGGAGAAAAAGCGCCGGGGTGCCGGCGTTGGCGTTCGCGTTCGAGCATCGCTGCGCAGTAATCGAGCAGGCGTTCGAGCACCAGGGTATCGGCTTGTGGCCGGGCAAGCACTTCGGGCGCCAGGATGTTCATGTAGGCACGCGAAATGCAGTAGTCGTTGGCCATCGCCACCATGGCGAAAGCCAGTTGATGTATTTCGGCATCGGCAGCCGCCAGGTTACAGTGGCGTGCCAGCAAGGCCGCCAGGGCCTGATGAAAAGGCAGGATTTCACGCTGCACAAGATCGCGAAAAATCGGCGTCGGCTCGAGCGACTCGCGCAGGTAGAGGCGCGTCACCTGCAATTCGTCGCCGTCACGGTGCGCCATTTCCAGCAAGGGGCCAAGCACCATGCGCATGGCCTGGACAAAGTCGAGCGACGGATCGTCAAACCCGGCAATACGCTCGGTCACCACCCGGATCGGCCCGCACAAGGCAGCGCGAAACAGCCCTTCCTTGTTGCCGAAGTAGTAGCGGATAGCCGACAGGTTAACCCCCGCCGCCTCGCAGATTTCGCGAGTGGACGCGCCGGCATAGCCCTTGGCGGCAAACACGCGGGTCGCCTGCACGAGGAGATTCTCACGCGCCTGGGCCGATCGTTCCTGAACGGGATCGACGTTGTGGGCGCCCGGTTTGGGGGGAAACGAGGCATTCATCCTGAAACAGTCGTTGTGTAATGCGGCATAGGACGTTTGGCGCGATCGATCTGCGCTGGTTTTCAACCCACCCGAGGAAGGAGGCACACAACAGGTTCGCTGTCGCCTCGCCGCGCGTCAACCGTGCGCCATCGCGAAAACAAAAGCGCTCCTGGCAGGCAGGGCGCCCATTGTAAGACATAAATCAATCGATTGATTTATTTTTTCAGCAACATGGCGCGCTGCCCGGCTGCGGCAACGCGCCCACCTGACCAGATTCAGGCCCAGCGCTGGAAAATCCCTGCGCCGGCAGCCACGGTCGCCGCGATGTCGGTGTCGTCGTGCGCCGCCGAGACAAAGCCGGCCTCGAAGGCCGACGGCGCGAGGTAGTGCCCGGCGTCGAGCATGGCATGGAAGAAGCGGTTGAATGCCGCGGCATCCGATTGCATCACCTCGGCGAAGGATTGCGGACATTCGGCACGGAAATACAGGCCAAACATGCCGCCCACCGCCTGCGCGGAGAAAGGCACGCCATAACGCGCCGCTGCCTCCGCCAGTCCTTGGCACAAGGCTTCTGCCTTGGCCTCAAGCGCCGCATAGAGCCCGGGCGCCCGGAGGAGGCGCAAGGTGGCAAGTCCGGCGGCCACGGCCACCGGATTACCCGAGAGCGTTCCGGCCTGATAGACCGGCCCGAGCGGCGCGATGCATTCCATGATCTCGCGCCGGCCGCCGAAGGCGGCGACCGGCAGGCCACCGCCGATCACCTTGCCGAGCGTGGTCAGGTCGGGAACGATGCTGTAGCGCGCCTGCGCCCCGCCCAGAGCCACGCGAAAACCGGTCATCACTTCATCAAAGATGAGCACGCTGCCGTGTCGCGTGCACTGGTTACGCAGGGCCGCCAGGAATTCGCGCGTCGGGGCGATGAGGTTCATATTCCCGGCCACCGGCTCGACAATCGCGGCGGCAATTTTCCCGCCGTGCTCGGCAAAGGCCTGTTCGAGTCCGGCCACATCGTTGTAGGCCAGAACCAGGGTGTGCTGCGCGAGGTCGGCCGGCACCCCGCCCGAGCTCGGATTACCGAAGGTGAGCAGGCCAGAGCCGGCCTTCACGAGCAGACTGTCGCTGTGGCCGTGATAGCACCCCTCGAACTTGATCAGCACGTCGCGGCCGGTGAACCCGCGCGCCAGGCGGATGGCGCTCATCGTCGCCTCGGTACCCGAACTGACCAGGCGCACCATGTCCATCGACGGGACCAGTTCGCACAGGAGGTCGGCCATCTCGATCTCGCGCTCGGTCGGAGCCCCGAAGGACAGGCCTTCGGCGGCGGCGTCCTGCACCGCGGCGACCACCTCGGGATGCGCATGCCCGAGAATCAGAGGCCCCCACGAGCCAACGTAATCAAGGTAGTTGCGCCCGTCGGCGTCGGTCACGCGCGGCCCGGCCCCGCGCACGAAGAAGCGCGGGGTACCGCCGACCGAACGGAAAGCGCGCACAGGTGAATTGACGCCCCCGGGGATGTGCCGCTGGGCGCGGGCGAAAAGATCATCATTGCGGCTTGAGGTCTGCGTACTCATGAGCATTCTCCGGCAAAGCAGTTCTGGAAAGCGGTGGCGCGCCCGGCAATATCGGCAGCGCCGAAAAGATCGGTGATCACGGCCAGCAGGTCGGCCCCGGCGGCAATGAGCGCCGGCGCATCGGCCAGCGTAATCCCGCCGATGGCACAGGCCGGCACGGCCAGTTCGGCACGCGCCCGCGCAAACAAATCCCACGGCGCGCGTACCGCCTGCGGCTTGGTTGGCGAAGCACACACCGCGCCGAAGGCCACGTAGTCGGCCCCGGCAACCTGTGCAGCATGGGCCAGGGCAAAATCGGCATAACAGGAAGCGCCAAGCAGACGCGTCGGACCCAGCACGGCCCGCGCAGCGACAAGGTCGCCGTCAGTCCCGCCCAGATGCACGCCATCGGCATCCACAGCCACAGCCAGGGCCAGATCATCGTTGATGATGCACCGTGCGCCATGCTGTCGGCAAAGCCCTGTCAGCGCACGTGCAAGTTCGGCACGGCGCGGGGCATCGGCGGTCTTGTCGCGGTACTGCACCAGGCGCACCCCACCGCGCAAGGCCGCCGTAACCTGATCAAGCAGGGTTTGGGCGGGCAGCCCGTCGGGGGTGATGGCATAGAGACCGCTCAAGGCCATCGGTGTTTTATTGATCATTGCTCAAATCCTGTTCCTGTTCTGAATCATTGGCATTGGAAGCTCCCGCTTGGCGCGCCCAGAAAAATCGATCCGGAATCAAGCGCCCCATGCCCGCGCGAAACCCGGCCGCCAGCGCTCGCCAGGTATATTCCTGCGCCTCCCGCGAAGCGTCGGGGAGGGCCAGTCCGTGCGCCAGACACGCGGCAACCGACGCAGCCAGAGTGCCTCCTGCGCCATGAAACCGCCCTGGCAATCGGGTCCAGGCAAGGCGTTGAATTCGGCCGCTCGCGTTGTAGAGGTCGTTGTACACCTGCACCGTGTTGGCGTGCACCCCGGTCAGTAAAACATGCTCGCAACCGCTCTCGAGCAACTGTGCGGCACAGGCCACCGGATCCGTAGACGACGCATCGCCCCCCGCCAGGCGAAGCAGCTCCAGCGAATTGGCGGCCACTACGCTGGTATGTGGCACCAGCAGTTCACGCATGGCGGCAAGCATTTCGTCGTCAACCAACGCTTCGCCGCGCCCCGAAGTGTGTACAGGATCGAGAACCACTGGCACATCCGGATAGTCGGCCAGCACATTGGCGATCGTCACGATATTCTCGACACTGCCCACGAGGCCAATCTTGAACGCATCGACAGGCATATCCTCAAGCACCGCCCTGGCCTGATCCTCGACCCACTCACCATCGACCGGCATGACGCCGAAGACGCCAGCACTATCCTGCACGGTCACGGCGGTAACAACCGACAGCCCATGGCACCCGATTGCTGCAATCGTCATCAGATCGGCTTGCACGCCACTGCCGCCGGTCGGATCGGTGGCATCGAAGGTCAGGACAACCCGGGGTGGCAAGGCAAGGGGGTGATTCATCACGCTCGGCAAGAAAAGTGGCCGGCGACAGGCGAAGCGAATTTTCGCATCGGGCCAGGCATTAGTGGGCAACATATGATTCTATCCGAATTCCCCCACCCCGAAGATGCCGGTGGATTTTCAGATGCCGGAGATCACGCCCCCTGATCACGACGGAATAATTGCCACTGGTTGCAGGCAAGTCATTGATGTATAGTGCGCTCCGGAGAAGCTTATCCGACCGGACCAGAGCCGGACCTGAAGCCCGGAACAGGGCGCTGGAGGATTCAATTGGCGGACGCGGTACAACTCAACGGCATCAAGGTGATGATCATCGACGACAGCAACACGATTCGTCGTAGCGCCGAGATTTTTCTCGTCCAGGCCGGATGCCAGGTCATTCTTGCCGAAGACGGTTTCGATGCACTGGCGAAAATCGCCGACCATCAGCCTGATGTCATCTTCTGCGACATCATGATGCCGCGCCTTGACGGCTACCAGACCTGCGCCCTGATCAAGAAGAATCAGCGCTTCCGTACCACGCCGGTGATCATGCTCTCGTCCAAGGACGGGCTGTTCGACCGGGCGCGTGGGCGCATGGTCGGCTCCGACCAGTATCTGACCAAACCTTTTACCAAGGACAGCCTGCTGCAGGCCGTTGCGACTTTTGCGACCCCGCCAGGCTGACCGGCACCACATCATAAAGAACGCCTAGAAGGAGTACCCCATGCCGATCAACAAAATTCTCGTCGTCGATGATTCCCCTACCGAGCGTCACGTGCTGGTGGATCTGCTCACGCGCAACGGATATCAGGTCCTCACCGCCGAAAGCGGCGAAGAAGGCATCGAAAAGGCGCGCAGCGAACAACCCGATCTGGTCCTGATGGACGTCGTCATGCCCGGCCTCAATGGTTACCAGGCAACCCGCACCCTGACTCGCGACGACGCCACCAAGCACATCCCGATCATTGTCTGTACCTCCAAGGGACAGGAAACCGACAAGATCTGGGGCCTGCGTCAGGGCGCACAGGATTACATGGTCAAGCCGATCAACCATGAAGAGCTGCTGGCGAAAATCGCCGCGCTCTGACCTCAGCCGTTTCTGATATGGGCAAGAGAGGCAGCCTCCACGATTTCCAGGCACGTCTTGCGTCGCGTCTCGCCGAGGCCGGCGAACGGAGCGCGGCGGGCCTGCTTGGATTCCAGTCTGGAAACGAATACTGGCTGGTGCGCCTGACCGATTCGGGCGAAATCATCCCGCTGCCGCCCCTCACCGGCGTGCCGCTGACCCGCCCCTGGTTCGTCGGCATCGCCAACATCCGCGGCAACCTGTTTGCCGTCAGCGACTTTTCTGCTTTTCAAGGACGAGAAGCCACGCCGCAGAACAGCAGCGCCCGCCTGCTGCTGATCGGCGCTCGCCATGGCAACAACGCCGCCCTGCTCGTCACGCGCACCCTTGGCCTGCGCAACCTCGACCACCTGACCAGCCAGCCCAGCGACCCGGATGCCCCTCCCTGGGCCTGCGAGTCCTTTCAGGACGATACCGGACGGCAATGGCGCTTGCTTGACGTACATACCCTGCTCGCCGATGAGCGCTTCATGGACATCGGCGTATGAACTCTCTGCTCCCCCTTTTCCTTTCCCTCTCGCAAAGACGCGGCTTCGCAACCGGAGATCACGATGGCGTTTAAACTGCCAAGCTTCCTGTCGGGTGAAAAACCGGCTTCTGATCAGACTGTTTCCGCACCCACGGTGATGGACGCTGGCCAACCCGCCCCCCAGCCGACGGGAGGCAACACGACGTTGAGTTTCCTCAGCCAGTATTCAATCGCCAAACAGCTGCAGATTCTAGGCGGTGTGCTGGTCGTCCTGGTTCTGCTGATCGCCGGCATCGTTTACAACGACCAGCGCGAATCGACTTACAACACCAGCTACGTCGCCGCCACCGGTGAGCTGCGAATGCTCTCGCAGCGCCTGGCGAAAGCCTCCAGCCTGGCGATTCAGGGTGAAGCGGCTGCGTTCAAACAGCTGCGCGAATCGCACACGGTTTTCGCCACCAACCTGGACAAACTGGCCAAGGGTGGCGTACTCGGCGAAACCCTCGTCCCCCCCTCTCCCGACAGCGTCCAGCCGCAGCTCCAGGCCCTGGGCCAGACCTGGGAAAAAACCGACAAAAACACCCAGCAACTGCTGGAAATGGAAAAAACGCTGATCGCCCTGGGTGACAGCGCACGCAAAATCAACGAACAGAACGCTCTGCTGCTTGACCTCACCGAGCAGATCATCTCGCTCAAGCTGCAAACCAACACCACTTCGCGCGAAATCGCCTCCGCCAGCCAGCTGGTGATGCTCACCCAACGTCTGGCAAAGAACGTCAGCGCATTGCAGGTCGGTGACGAAATCAGCCCGGAAAGCGTATTCCTGCTCGGCAAGGACACGCACACCTTCGGCGAACTGCTCAACGCCCACATCAAAGGCAGCGAGACTTTGCGCATCGCCCCGTCGAACGACCCGGAAACGCGGCGCAAACTCGCCGAACTTGACGCGACCTTCAAGGATTTCCGCGGCGAGATCAGCCAGATCCTCACCGGGGTGCAGAAACTGACCATCGCCAAACAAGCCGGCTCGCGCATCTTCCGCGACAGTGAAGGCCTGCTCGAAGCGACCAACACGCTGGCCAACGCCTATCAGGGCAGCACCGCCGAACGGACCGCCCACGGCATCGCCATCGCCGTCCTGACCCTTCTCGCCGTGGCCATCGCGGCGCTGATGGTCAAGATCTACCTCGACGATTCGCGCCAGCAGACGGAAACCGCCGAGGCCAGCCGGCGGGCCAGCGAACTGACCAACCGCCAGAATCAGGACGCCATCTTGCGCCTGATGAACGAACTCGGCGACCTCGCCGACGGCGACCTGACCGTCACCGCCACGGTGTCGGAAGACATTACCGGCGCCATCGCCGACTCGATCAACTACACCATCGAAGAACTGCGCGTCCTCGTTGGCCGCATCAACGACGCCGCCGGCCGGGTGACCCTGGCGACCGAAATCGCCCAGCAAACGTCGGGAGAACTGCTCGAAGCAGCACGCCGACAGTCGGTCGAAATTCAGGATGCCGGCCACTCGGTTCTGTCCATGGCCGGGTCGATGACCCGAGTCTCCGACGAAGCCGTGCAGTCCGCCCAGGTTGCCCGCCAGTCGCTGGCGGCTGCCGGCAAGGGCACGCAGGCGGTGCAGGACTCGATCAAGGGCATGAACGGAATTCGTGACCAGATTCAGGAAACCTCGAAGCGAATCAAGCGCCTCGGCGAATCGTCGCAGGAGATCGGCGAAATCGTCGAACTGATTTCTGACATTACCGAACAGACCAACGTGCTGGCGCTTAACGCCGCCATCCAGGCCGCCTCCGCAGGGGATGCCGGTCGCGGCTTCTCGGTCGTTGCCGAGGAAGTGCAACGCCTCGCCGAACGTTCCGGCGAAGCCACGAAGCAGATTGCCGCGATCGTGAAGACGATTCAGACCGACACCCAGGGCGCCGTGACCGCCATGGAAGAATCCACGCGCGGGGTGGTCGAGGGGACCAAGCTGTCTGACGCTGCCGGACAGGCGCTGGCAGAGATCGGTGACGTTTCGCGCAACCTTGCCGAACTGATCGAAGGCATCTCCAACGCCACCCGCCAACAGGCGGATTCGGCAACCGGGGTGGCCGGCAAGATGCAGGACATTCTGCGCATTACCGAACAGACCACAGCGGGTACTCAGAAAACGGCCCAGGCGGTTGGCGAACTGGCCAACCTGGCAACTGAACTCAAAGGCTCGGTGGCTGGCTTCAAGGTCAGCTGATCCGTCCGACGCTGCGACCGGAGAAATAGCATCACATGAACGCCGCGACAGAATTCGATGTCGGCCCGCTGACCTGGGTCAAGAGCGAAATCGACCTCGCCCTCAAGCGGGCCGACCAAGCCCTGCAGGACTACGATGCCAGCAAGGAGAGCGGCGAAGACCGGACTCACATCAAGTTCTGCCGCACCCACCTGCATCAGGTGCAGGGCGCGCTGACCATCGTTGGTCTGGATGGGGTAACGCAGGTTGCCGAAGTCACCGAAGCACTGCTCGAAAAGCTGGAAACAGCAGACACGCCGGCCCAGGCCGAGACCATTGCCACGGCACGCCGGTCGCTGGCTGCCATCGGCCACTATCTCGATGAACTCATTAACGGCGAGCCAAATCAGCCCCTCCGGCTTTTTTCGGTATACCGTGACATTCAGGCCGCGCGCGGACACACCCGCGTCCTGCCCAGCGATCTCTTTTTCCCGAACCTGTCGGCCCGGCCACCCCGCCGCGCGCCCAGCCAGGAGGCTACCCGCGCTGACTTCCAGCACCTCGTCCGACAGGCACGCGCACATTTCCAGCGCGGCTTCCTGGCCTGGCTGCGCAAACCCGAAGACCGGAGCGGCATCGCCAGCATGCTGGCGGCGGTACGCCAGATCGAGAGCTTGCAGGGTGCTTCATCAAGCCGGGCCTTCTGGTGGGTTGCCAGCGGCTTCCTGACCGCACTCTCGGAAGGCAGCGTTCCGGCCGGCACCGACGTCAAGCAACTGTGCGCACGTATCGACCTGCAGATTCGCCGCATTCTGGAAGGTTCCAAAAACGTCGCCGAACGCCTGATGCGCGATGCGCTCTACTTTGTCGCCACGGCCAACGGCGCCAGCGATACGGTGCGCCAGGTGCAGGACAGCTATCGCCTCGAAGCCCTGATTCCGAGTACCGAGACCGCCGCACCGCCACCGGCGGAAGCCGTCCGTCGGCGCTTGCGCGAACTCCTCATGGTCACCGAGGAAGCCTGGAACAAATACTGCGCCGGCACCCAGCAAGCCCTGCACAGCTTCCGCGATAACGCGGCAAGCCTTGCCGCCGCCGTCGACGAACTCGGCCACACCGATTATCGCCGCCTGGCACAAGCCATTTCGGCCGCCTCGAACTGGCTGGCCGAGGATCCTGCCCGACACAGCGACGTATTGGCCATGGAAATTGCCACGGCCATTCTCCTCGCCGAAAACGCACACGCCAATTTCCTGCGTCTGGGCAGTGACTTTGCTCACCAGGTTGACGTCACCGTCGCCCGCATCCACGGATGCCTTGCCGGCCAGCCGCCACAACCCGGCTCGGAAATTCCCCTGCTCGACGAGATGTCGCGTCAGGCACAGGAAAAATTGCTCAACAGCCAGGTCGCCAAGGAAATCCAGAGCAATCTGGCACAGATCGAACAGGTTCTCGACGCGTTCTTCCGGTCACCGGAGAAGCGCTCTGATATCGCCACTCTGGATACCCCGCTACGCCAGATCGCCGGGGCGCTGACCATCATGCGCCAGGATGCCGCTGTCGAAGCACTGCACGCCTGTGCCAGCGAGGTTCGCCGCTTTGCCGACGCCGACTATGCCCCGCAGGAAAGCGATTTCGAGGCCGTTGCCGAACAGCTTTCCCTGCTCGGCTTCTACGTTGATACCCTGCAGCACGGCGAAGAAAACTACGATGATTTCGTGCGCAGGATCACCGCGAAAAATCAGGCAGAACCAGCCCCGGAGAGCGACACCGACGACCCTGCCAATACCAGCGTCGAAGCGGAAGTCGAAGCGCAGAAACAGAATACGGCCGCCTTGCTCGAAGCCCTGGCCGAACAACCGCATGACAATGCGCTGCGCGAGGAGGTGCGCCAGAACCTCACAACGCTCAAAAAAGATGCCGACCTGGTCGCAGACGCCCGCCTGGGCGAACAGGCGGTCGCCATGCTCGATGCGCTTGACGTCGGCGATGCCGCCGCGCCGCAAATCGAGCAGGTCATGGCCACGCTCAAGCCGCAAGTCGCCGAAGCACCGCCCCCCTCAGCCGAAACGCTGCTCCTGGCCCAATCGAGCGCCGAAGAGATCGATGCCGAACTCCTGTCGATTTTCCTCGAGGAAGCGCGTGAGGTCCTGACCGCGATTGACGACGGCTTGGCCGGACTCAAGGGGCAACCGCACAACGTCGAACTCCTCACTCGCATCCGCCGCGCTTTCCATACGCTCAAGGGCAGTGGTCGCATGGTCGGGCTCAAGGATGTGGGTGAAACCGCCTGGGCAATCGAACAGACGCTCAACATGTGGCTGCGCCAGGAACTGCCTGTCGAAGCACCGCTGTTCGCCATGCTCGACGAAGCCTACGCCGTGTTCTCCGGCTGGGTATCAGCCCTCGCCACAGGAACCCCGCATCCCGATCCGCACGCCCTGATTGCCCGGGCCGAAGCACTGCGCGGCAATGAAAGCGGCGAAGCAGCACTGCCCGGCAGTTCCCCCGCAAGCACAACGGCTGCCAGACCCGCAGAAAGTGCTCAAGCGCCAGCTCAGACAACCGAAGCGGCACGGCCGAGCGCCGAAATCATTCCCTTTGACTTCCAGGGCACGCGTTTACCCGAGGACGAATCGACCTCCTTGGTAGACACGCTCGTCCTGCCCGAGCCCCCCCTTAGAGAAGACGCCGACGCCCCGGAGACTTCGGATGATGCGCTCGTTGAAGCCATCGAGCTGCTTGAATTGCCCGTAGAACCCGAGTTGGTCGAGGTCGAGCAGGCCTCAATGGCGCTTGCTGAGGTCACCCCGGCACAGGACGAGATCGCGCTCGCCGAACAGCAGACGAGCGAAACGCAGGACATAGCCCTGCCGGAAGAAGCTCCCCCCGCAGAAGCGCAGGATACGCCGTCAATCACCGCCCCGGTGCTTGGCGAAGCACAGCAACGTATTACCCTGTCGCCGGTTCTCTACGAGATTTTCTCGGAGGAGGCCAAGGTCCACCTCGCGACGTTGCAACGCGAACTCGGCATCCTGGAGCGCAACGAAAGTGCGCCGACTCCCCACGAGATGTATCGCGCGGCACATACCTTGGCTGGCATCTCGGCGACGGTCGGCATCGGCGCGCTCAACCTGTTGGGACACGCACTCGAGCACGCCTTGTTGCGGCGTGACCACTCGCCGCACCCGGCCAGCCTCGAAGCTCTCGGCGTCATCCGCCAGGCCGTCGGGGAAGTGGAGTTGATGCTTTCCGCCGCACGGCAGGACATGCCCGACACGCCGACCGGCCTGATCGCCTCGCTCGATGCACTCTATCCGGTCAGCGTCACGCCAGACATCCCCGAGCCCAAAGCCAGCAAAGAAACCGCCCAGGAAGAAGTCGCCGCGGTTTCCCCACCCAGTGCCGAACCGGTCGCTCCACCCAGCCTCACGCCCGACCGACCGCAACTTGCAGACGACATCGACGAGCAGCTGCTGCCCATCTTCCTGGAAGAGGCGGCAGATCTTGACCAAGGCATTTCCGAACAGTTGCGCGCCTGGCGTAACAACCCCGACGACAACAATGTCGTCCGCACCCTGACCCGCCTGCTGCATACCCTCAAAGGCAGTGCGCGCATGGCCGGCGCAATGCAGCTTGGCGAAATGACCCACGCCATCGAAACCCGGGTTGACGAGTTGCGCCGCCAGGGGCCAGTTGCGCCGAATGCGATCGAAGAGATCAACCACGCCTTCGATGCCGTGCTGAACGCCATCGCCCAACTACAGGGCAGCGGCAAGCCGGAGGCTCCAGCCGACACGTCACCCGAGACAGAACCCGCCCCTGCAGCCCCGCCCGAAGTGGGAGCCCTGCCCGCCACCGTTGCGCCGAGCGCGCCGCTGCAAGTCGTTGAGCGCCGTCACGACCGGAGCAGACAAGCGGAGCCGGAGGCGGAAGGCGAAACCACCGGCCAGCGCACGACCCTGCGCGTCCGCGCCGAACTCGTGGACCGCCTGGTCAATGACGCCGGCGAACTGTCGATCGCCCGCGCCCGGATCGAAGGTGAGATGCGCAGCCTCAAGGAGTCGCTGCTCGACCTCACTGAAAACGTGATTCGTCTGCGCCGCCAGTTGCGCGAAATCGAAATCCAGGCCGAAACCCAAATGCAGTCGCGCACGGCCATGGCTGACGACAAGCACGCCGTCTTCGACCCGCTCGAATTCGACCGTTTCACCCGCTTCCAGGAACTCACGCGGATGATGGCCGAGTCGGTTAACGACGTGTCGACCGTCCAGCAAAGCCTGCTCAAGAACCTCGATGACGCCAACGCGGCAATCGTCGCCCAGGCCCGCCTCAACCGCGAATTGCAGCAGGAACTGATGGGCGTGCGCATGGTGCCGTTCGGCAGTCTCGCCGACCGGCTCTACCGTATCGTTCGCCAAACCTCGAAAGAACTGAACAAACGGGCCAACCTCGAAATCCGCGGCAGCCAGGTCGAGCTCGACCGCAGCGTGCTCGACAAGATTGCCGCACCGCTCGAACACCTCCTGCGCAATGCGATCGCCCACGGCCTCGAAGATCAAGACACCCGCCTCGAACACGGCAAGCGCGACATCGGCGAAATCCTGGTCAACCTGAAGCAGGAAGGCAATGAAATCATTCTCAGCTTCAGCGACGACGGTGCCGGCCTCGATTTCCCACGCATCCGTTCCCGCGCCATCGAACGCGAGCTGATCGCACCTGACGATGAACTCGACGATGCGCAGCTCGCCGACCTCATTTTCACCCCGGGTTTCTCGACCGCCAGCGAAATCTCGCAGATTGCCGGGCGCGGCATCGGCATGGACGTGGTCAAGACAGAGATTGGCAGCCTCGGCGGCCGTATCGAAATCTTTTCAACACCTGGGCACGGCACCGAATTCCGCCTCTACATCCCGCTCACCCTGGCCGTCACCCAGGCGCTGCTGGTGCGCACCGGCAACCGGCGTTACGCCATTCCCTCGGTGATGATCGAGCAGGTCCTCGACCTCAAGGAAAATGCCCTGGCACGCATCCGTGAGGCTGGCCTTGCCGAGTGGATGGGACACCACTATCCGTTCAACTATCTGCCGCATCTGCTCGGTGACACCCAGGCGCTGCCCGAGCAGCACCGCCAGTATTGGACCCTGCTTCTGCGCAGCGGCACGCGACGCATCGCGGTCCAGGTCGACGAGCTCTTGGGCAACCAGGAAATCGTGGTCAAGAACATCGGGCCCCAACTGGCTCGTGTGATCGGTATCGATGGCGCCACAGTGCTCGGCGACGGCCTCGTCGTGCTCATTCTCAACCCCGTCGCCCTGAGCAGTCGGACGCCGGTAGCCGAATTCGTCACCCCAATCCCCACCGTTCCGGTCTTGAGCAGCGAAGCGGCCGTCGCCGCCAATCTGCCGACCGTGATGGTGGTCGACGATTCACTCACCGTGCGCAAGATCACCGGCCGCCTCCTGGCCCGCGAAGGCTATCAGGTGCTGCTCGCCAAGGACGGCACCGACGCGCTCGAGCAACTGCACGACATCCTTCCCGACGTCATGCTGGTGGACATCGAGATGCCGCGCATGGACGGCTACGACCTGACGCGTAACATCCGCGCCGACGCCCGCCTGAAAGACATCCCGATCATCATGATCACCTCGCGCACGGCCGACAAGCACCGCGAGTACGCTTTCGAGCTGGGCGTCAATCACTACCTCGGCAAGCCCTATCAGGAAGAAGAACTGCTCGGGCTGATCGCCGGCTATGTTCAGTCGCGTCGCGAAAGCTGATCAACTGCTCTTCACACGCTCTGCTTTCACCGAGGCGTAGCGCGCCAGCGTTTGCTGGCGCGCCGTTTCGTGCACCACACGCGGCAGCGGATAATCTTTACCCAGCAACACGCCAGCGGCCTGCTGTTCGAGCGGCGTCAGCGTCCAGGGGGCTTGAATATGGCTGGCCGGAAGGGCCGCCAGCACCGGCAGCCAACGGCGCACGAAAGCCCCGTCGGGATCGAAACGCTCGGCTTGGCGCAGAGGATTAAAAATCCGGAAATACGGCTGTGCATCGCAGCCACTGGAAGCGCACCACTGCCAGCCGCCGTTGTTCGATGCCAGATCGAAATCCAGCAGATGCCGTGCAAACCAGGCTTCACCCCGGCGCCAGTCGATGCCCAGATCCTTGATCAGGAACGAGGCGGAAAGCATGCGCAGGCGGTTATGCATGAATCCGGTGGAGAGCAACTGATGCATCGCGGCATCGACAAGCGGGTAACCGGTCTCGCCCGCGCACCAGGCCGCGAAATCTGCCTCGGCGCCCTCCCCCGTCGCCCAGCGGACAGCCTCGTATTCCGGGCGAAACGCGTGCCCATCAACGTGCGGAAAATGGTCGAGAATCATGCTGAAGAACTCGCGCCAGATGAGTTCGTCCAACCAGCAGGCCGCACCGGTATTTCCCCGCAAGGCCCCGGCATCGACGGCTGCACGCATCGCTGCCCGCACCGACAGCGTACCAAAGCGCAAATGCACGGAGAGCCGTGAGGTGGCATCGAGGGCAGGCAAATCGCGGCTTGCCGCATAGCGCTCAAGGCGCGGCAGGAAAGCCGCCAGCGCGGCCTGAGCACCGGACATGCCGGCTTGCACCTGGCAACTGTGCAAATCCGCGGGAACAAAGCCGATGTCGGCCAGCGAAGGCATGACGGCCGCACCGGGTGGCGCCGACAGCGTGCCGATGGCCGACTCGCTGGCAATCAGATCGTCGTCGCCAAGCCGCTTCAACCAGGCTCGGCGATAGGGCGTAAACACAGTGTAAGGGCGAGCAGCGGCCGTGAGGATTTCGACCCCGTCGAACACCACATGGTCCTTGCATGCTTCGAAGCTGCGCCCGACCGCCTGCAAGGCAGCCGCCACGCTGGCATCGCGCGCCTTGGCCCGCGGTTCGTAATCACGATTGGCAAAGACGGCATCGACGCCAAGCTCTGCCGCCAGCGCCGGCACGAGATCTTCCGACCGGCCGTACCTAACGATAAGGCCACCACCACGCTGGCGCAACCTGGCATCGAGTTCGATAAGCGACGCATGGATGAAGCTGACCCGCCGATCATCCCGGTCGGCCAGCGTTTCGAGCAATTCTTGCTCGAAGACAAAACCGCAATAAACCCGGCGGGCCCGCCGCAATGCCTCTCCAAGCGCTCGATGATCGTCATCGCGCAGATCCCGCCGCCACCAGACAAGCGCACTGTCAAACATCATTTCCTCTCACTCAAACCATTACGCGCTCGGGTATCGCACGTAAGAACGTCGCTTTGTGTGTATGCGCAGAGCGATTAGAATGCAGACATGCAAAGCATCAACCTGACCGATCATTTTCTCATCGCCATGCCCGCGATGGATGATCCCTATTTTTCCAAAGCCCTGATCTACATCGCCGAGCACAATACGCAAGGCGCACTCGGGGTGATCATCAACCGGCCGCTCGAGATGAACCTCGCCGGCCTGCTGGAAAAAACCGATCTCCCCTCCGAAGCCGCCAATCTGGAAAAAGTTCCTGTTTTCTTTGGCGGCCCGGTGCAGACCGACCGAGGTTTCGTGCTCCACCGTCCGCTCGGTCAGTGGCAATCGACGCTCGCCATCACAGAACAGGTCGGGCTGACGAGTTCGCGTGACATCCTGCAATCCGTCGCCCAGGACGGCCACCCCGCCGACCTCATCGTCACCCTCGGGTACTCGGGTTGGGGCGCGGGGCAACTTGAACACGAGATCGCAGAAAACGCCTGGCTGACCGTGCCGGCAGACGCCTCGATCATTTTCGACCTGCCGCACGAAAACCGCCTGCCCGCGGCGCTAGAACGACTTGGCGTCGACTTTTCCCGGCTCGCCGAGAAAGCCGGGCATGCCTGACCCAACCCGGACCGAGGTCCGGCAAGGGACCGTACTCGCTTTCGATTTCGGCGAGAAACGCATCGGCATTGCCGTTGGCGAATGGGCCCTGCGTCAGTCCCATCCCCTCACCGTAATCCGGGCCGAAGCCAACGCAGAGCGATTTGCACGCATCGCCGAACTCATCCGTGAATGGCAACCCACCTCCCTGGTGGTCGGCATCCCCGTTGCCCTCGACGGCACCCCGCACGCCATGACCGCCCGCTGCACCCGCTTCGCCAACCAGTTGCGCGGCCGCTTCGGCTTACCGGTCGAATCAGCCGAAGAACGGCTGACTTCGGTTGAAGCTGAAGAGCTGTTGCGCGAAGCTGGCCACGATGCCCGCAAAGCCCGCGACCACGTCGACGCGATGGCCGCCCAGATCATCCTGCAATGCCATTTTGAACGACCCGGCACCGAGCCGCAGAGCTGACCATGTCACCAAACGCCCTACCCGACGCCGAAGCGCAATGTGCCGAGCTCGCCGCCCTGATCCGACCGACCTTGCAAGCAACGACTAGCCTGGTTGGCATTCACAGCGGCGGCGCCTGGATCGCCCAGCGGATCCAGACTCTGCTCGGGCTGTCCGGCGAGATCGGTCTGATCGACGTTTCTTTTTATCGCGACGATTTCGGCCAGCGCGGCCTGCACCCCCAAGTACAACCGACCCACCTGCCCTTCCCGGTCGAGGACAGAACGCTGATTCTCGTCGACGATGTGCTTTTCACCGGGCGAACAACGCGAGCCGCGATCAACGAACTCTTTGACTATGGCCGTCCCCAGCACATCCAGCTAGCCGTGCTGGCCGACCGCGGCGGACGCGAACTGCCGGTGCACCCCGATTTCTGCGTCTGGCGCCCGGACATTGCCCGCGACGAGGAACTCATTCTTGAACCGGCGGCCAATGGCCAACTGCAGTGGAGATGCAAAAGGCATGCTTAATCCCCAGCTCAACGCACAAGGCAGACTCCAACACCTGCTGTCGACCGAGGGGCTGCCCGCTCACGTCCTGACCCACATCCTCGACACGGCGGCAAGCTTTCTCGAAGTCTCCAACCGCGAAGTCAAAAAAGTCCCGTTATTGCGTGGCAAAAGCGTGTTCAACCTATTTTTCGAGGAATCGACACGCACCCGCACCACCTTCGAAATCGCGGCCAAGCGCCTGTCCGCCGATGTCATCAACCTCGACACCACGCGCTGCAGTACCGCCAAGGGCGAAACACTGCTCGACACGATCGACAACCTCGTCGCCATGCACGCCGACACCATCGTCGTTCGCCACCCCACGAGCGGCACACCCTTCCTGATCGCGGAACACCTCAAACGTACCGGTCAGCACAAGGTCAGCGTGGTGAATGCCGGCGATGGCGGGCACGCCCATCCGACGCAGGGCCTGCTCGACATGTTCACCATCCGGCACTACAAGAAATCCTTTGCCAACCTGATCGTGGCCATTGTCGGAGACATTCTCCACTCGCGCGACGCGCGCTCGGATATCCACGCCCTGAACACCCTCGGGGTCGCCGAGGTACGGGTGATCGGCCCACAGACCTTGCTGCCTGATGAAATCGAGAAACTGGGCGTCCGCGTCTGCCACAGCCCGGAAGAAGGCCTGCGCGACTGCGACGTGGTGATCGCCCTACCTCTGCCCGGCGCACGCCTGGACACCACGCGCCTGCCCTCGGCGCGCGAATACTGCCACTGCTACGGCCTAACGGCGGCACGACTGGCGCTCGCCCGCCCCGAGGCCATCGTCATGCATCCCGGTCCGATGCAACGCGGCATCGAAATCGCCCCGGAAGTCGCCGACGGGCCGCAGGCCGTCATCCTGCCTCAGGTCACCTTCGGCATCGCCATCCGCATGGCGGTATTGAGCCTCCTGGCCGGGCACTAAACTCGACGAAGCGAGCGCAATGAACATCAGCATCCACAACGGACGGGTCATCGACCCCGCCCTTGGTACCGACACCATCACCGACCTGTTCATCGCCGATGGGCATGTCGTCGCGCAGGGCGCCGCGCCTGGCGGATTCGTCGCCGAGCGCCGCATCGATGCCGCCGGCCTGATCGTCTGTCCTGGTCTGATCGACCTCTCGGCCCGAGTCGACCCGCTCGGCAGCGAACTTCTTGCCGCCGTTGCCAGTGGCATCACGACCCTGGCCTGCCCACCCGACACTCAAGCGCCACTCGACGAACCCGGCCTCGCAGAACGCCTGATCGAGAGCAGCGCTGCCCACGGCCTCGCCCGGGTTTTGCCGGTCGGCGCGCTAACGCAAGGGCTGGCGGGAGAAAAACTGGCTGAACTGGCTGTGCTGGCCCAGGCCGGCTGCATTGCTTTTTCGCACGGAAAGCAAACGATTGCAGACACACAGCTGCTGCTGCACGCCATGCAATATGCATCGACTTTCGGCTACACCATCCTGCTGCACGCACAAGATCATTTCCTCGCGCGCGAGGGGATTGCGCACGCCGGCCAGGTCGCAGCCCGGCTCGGACTACCCGGCATCCCGGGTTGTGCAGAAACGGTGGCCATAGCCACCGCACTGGAACTGGCGCGAGTGACGGGCGCTCGCCTGCATCTCGCGCAGATTTCCTCGGCGGCTGGCATCGCCCTGATCCGCGAGGCACGCGCCGCCGATCTCCCGGTGACTTGCGACGTGGCGATCCATCATCTCCACCTCACCGAAATGGACATCGGTTTCTTCGACGCCAACGCTCGCCTCGAACCGCCGCTGCGCAGCGCACACGACCGCGACGCCTTGCGTGCGGCGGTGGCCGACGGCCTGGCGGCCATCTGCTCGGACCACACCCCGGTCGCTGCGGATGGCAAACAGCGCCCCTTCGGCGACGCTTTGCCCGGCGCCACGGCACTCGACATCCTGTTGCCCCTGACCCTCAAACTGGCGGCCGAATCCCGGCTGCCGCTGACCAAGGCACTCGCCCGCATCACCTGCGATGCCGCCGCCATCCTCGGCATTGACGGTGGCTCGCTGGCGGTTGGAGCACGGGCCGACATCTGCCTGTTCGACCCGCACGAAACCTGGCGTGTGCAGCCCGCTGCGCTACGCAGCTGGGGAAAAAACACCCCGTTCCTCGGTTACGTAATGGAAGGCCGAGCCATGGCGACTCTGGTCGGCGGCCGGGTGGTCTACGACGCCCTGGGCCGTTGATCCGCTTACCCCCTGACCCGGCAGAAAAAACGCGCACAGGAGTTCACGCATACAGCGGAACACATTCAAAGCGTTCGCGGCAGAGGGCGATGAAGTGCGCGGGGCTGACCGATCTGTCCGAGGCAGATTCTTGAAAGCGCGCCGACTGCGCGCGCTTTGGGTCTCCTGTGGTTCGCCCTAGTTTCAGTGCTCAGCCGCCAACCGGACCACCGCGCCGGCAGGCATCTTATCGATTTCCAGTACTTTGCGCCGGTTCGTCTGGCCGCTTTTGAGCGCCACCTGGGCACGCGCGACCCCGAGCCGCTCGGCGAGAAATTCGATCAATGCCGCATTGGCCTTGCCGTCCACCGGCGGGGCCGCAAGACGGATTTTCAGGGCATCCCCATGTTCCCCGACCACCTCGCTGCGCTTGGCGCCTGGCTGCACATGCACGACCAGGGTCGCCCGGCCGTCATCGCTCAGACGCAGCCAGACCGGCAGTGCGTCGCTCATGGCTGACTCAGAGGAAGATCAGGACAATCTGGGCCAGCAGCACCGCGATCAGCGGCGTCAGGTCAAAGCCGGCAATCGGCGGCACGACCCGGCGCAAAGGCCGCAGAAACGGATCGGTGAACTGCGCCAGCGGGCGCATCAACGGCCCATAGGGCTGTACCCACGAAAGCACCGCCTGCACCAGCAGTGCGCCAATCAGCAGATACACCGAAAGACGCAGGATGGCCAGCAAGCCACGCCAAAACAGCAGCGGCACCAGCATTTCAGCGGAAAGCATGCCCATTCCGCCGCCAGCGAACACCAGCACGGCCACCACCAGGACCTGGAGCAGATAGGCCGGCAACAAGGTGGCCAGATCGAGTCCGCGCACACTTGGCAACACGCGACGCAGGGGAATGACCAGCCAGTTGGTCAGCTTGACGATGAAATCGCCAAAGCGGTTGGCAAACGAAACGCGAAAAAGCTGCATGAAGAAACGCAGCAGGAGCAGCACGCACAGGAAGCCGGCCAGCGATTTGACGATGAGCAGGATGACCTGGATCAACAAGGCAAGCATGCTTACTCCCCACCCAACAGAGCACCCAGCTCTGCGCCACGGGCATTGGCCGCGAGCACCCCGGCCACGATCCCGGCCTTGACCCCGCGCTCACCCATCACGCGCAGCGCCGCTTCGGTCGTCCCCCCTTTTGAGGTCACGCGCTCGCGTAGCACCGAAGCGGGCTCGGGCGACTGATCCGCGAGCCGCGCAGCGCCGGTCACCGTCTCGATGGCCAGGCGACGGGCCTCTGCGGGAGCGATGCCGAGCGCGGCAGCAGCCTCCTGCAAGGCTTCAATGAACAGGAAGACGTAGGCCGGGCCGCTCCCCGAGAGGGCGGTCACCGCGTCGATACGCGCTTCATCCTCAACCCACACCACACTGCCGACCGCTGACATCACCCGGCCTGCGGCAGCACGCTCCGACTCGCTCACCACGCTGCCCGCGTACATGCCGGTCACCCCCGCACCAATCAGGGCCGGGGTATTGGGCATCGTGCGCACGAGCTTGGCATGGCCACCCAACCAGCGTGACAGGTCGGCCAGGCGCAAACCAGCGGCAATGCTGATCACCAGTTGATTCTGGAGGAAAGGCACCAGAGGCGCACAGGCATCGCGCATCTGCTGGGGCTTGACCGCCAGTAGCAGCACATCACAGGCCAGTGCGTCGGCATCGGCTGCCGCGTAGCAGCGCACGCCATACGTGGCAACAAGCCGCTCCCGGGCTTCCGCGCTGAGCTCGATCACGGCCAGATCAGCCGCCTTAAAACCGTTGGTCAGCAATCCGCCGATCAGGGCATTGGCCATGTTGCCGCCGCCAAGGAAAGTGATTTTCATCCGTTTGTCATCCAGAGGATCAGGCCGCAACGGCGTTGCGCGCCCCAAAAATTGCCGTGCCGACACGCACGATTGTCGCCCCTTCGGCAATTGCCGCTTCAAGGTCGTGCGTCATTCCCATCGATAAGGTATCGAGGGCAAGGCCTTCGGCACGCAAGGTTTCGTAGAGCTCGCGCAAGCGGCGAAACGGCGCGCGCTGCGCCTCAATATCGTCGACCGGCTCGGGTATCGCCATCAGGCCGCGCAAGCGCAACCTCGGCAGGGCAGCGACCGAACGCGCCAGAGCACCGGCCTCAGCGGGAGTCACGCCGCTCTTGCTGGCTTCGCCGCTCACATTCACCTGCACGCACACCTCAAGGGGCGGCAGATGCACGGGGCGTTGCTCGGAGAGCCGCTCGGCAATCTTGATCCGGTCGATCGAATGCACCCAGGCAAAGGTTTCTGCCACGCGCCGCGTTTTGTTGCTCTGCAAGGGGCCAATGAAATGCCAGCAGAAGGCATGGGCAGCAAGCGATTCGGCTTTGTGCACGCCTTCCTGTACATAATTTTCACCGAACGCGCGCTGTCCGGCCGCGGCAGCGGCCAGCACCGCGTCGGCCGGCCAGGTTTTGCTCACAGCCAGCAGTTCGATGCTATCGGGATGGCGTCCGCAGGCCAGCGCGGCGGCGCTTATCCGCTCACGAACGGCTTGCAGGTTGGCGGAGATTGTAGTCATAATCAATTGATGCAGGCAGCGTCGCAGTATAGCACCGCGCCCCACTACCGCCGAGGACCCCTACGCATGGACATCACCGAACTGCTGGCATTCAGCGTCAAGAACAAGGCTTCCGACCTCCACCTGTCATCCGGTCTGCCGCCCATGATCCGCGTCCACGGCGACGTGCGCCGCATCAACCTGCCGCCGATGGAGCACAAGGACGTTCACGCCATGGTGTACGACATCATGAACGACGCCCAGCGCAAGCATTACGAAGACAACTTCGAGTGCTACTTCTCGTTCGAGATCCCC